>DATGFI010000249.1:0-4767 GCA_035309205.1 Planctomycetota bacterium
TCCGTACTGTCGCATAGCTTATGGTTTCCTTTGAGCATCGAAACCGCGATCCGCCTGGACGTCGAGCATCGGCGTTTTTCGGGGCGTATGGTAGTCTTGATGAGAGCGGGGGGAGCGTATCCCCCTTAGGGAGATCCGGACCATGTTCATGCCTTCGACGATCTGGACCGTGATCCTCGACTACCGTCAGGATCCCGACAAAGTCAAAGACCTCCTGGCGCGGCGGTATCAGAAGCCTGTGTACGAGTTCGCCGTGAGACAAGGTCTCCATCACGAGGACGCCGAGGATGTGACGCAGGAGGTCTTCCTTCGCGTGTGCGATGAGAAGTTTCTCCGCAAGGCGGACGAGATCCGGGGAAAGTTTCGGACCGTCCTTTTGGCGGTGGCCAAACACGTGATCGCGTCATTCTACCGTCATCGACATGCACAAATGCGGGACGCTCGTCTCGAAATCCCTCTGGGGGACATGGACCTGGCTCAAGCAGCGCCGTCGGACCCCGATTTCGACCAGCTTTGGGTCCAGAATTTGGTGAGCCTGGCGATGGAGCGCCTGCGCGAGGATCGGGGCATTGCCGCGATCCGGCTTCAATTGGCAGGGCGGTCCTACCACGACATCGCCGTAGAGCTCGGGTGCAAGGAAACGGATGTGACGAACTCCATCCATAAAGCCAAGGATCGCCTGCGCCACGAGATTGAGCGAATGATCGCGGAATACAGCGCGCGGGAGGACATCTCGGAGGAGATCGATTCGTTGCGTCGGTTCCTATAAGAGCTGAGGCCCATGGAAGGCGATCCCGACCGGACCAAGAGCCAAAAGGACATCATGTCGGTGTGCCTCGCGGTCGTGCGAGGTGTTCTCACTTCCGACCAGGCCCGCGCGGCCATCCTCGGACGAACCGAGCCGGTTCCGGTCAACGAAACTCTGCGGCTGCCTCCCGAGATTCTCCGGCAGGCCGAATCGCTGGGACAACTTCCGGCAAGGGAACAGGAGGAGTGCCTGGCGATGTTCAAGGAGCTCTACGAGCAACCCTCGCCGGCGGAGATCTTAGACCAGGATCAGGCGTTGTCGCGGACCCTGGTCGACCAGCGCCTCATCTCTCCCGGGCAGGCCGAGGAGTGTCTGGCCATCCAGAAACGATTGGCCGACGCCCGGGCGCATCCCCTCCCCCGGTTGGGTGAGCTTCTCCTTCGGAAGGGGTTCCTGACGCCGGGCATCCTGTCGGCCTCGGTCACCGTCAGGTTGCCGACGAGACCCGGCTCAGGCGCCTTGGAGAGCCGCATCCGCAAGGATCTCGAGAGCGGACTCCCGCCGGAGGTTCGGGGGTTTCTCACAGACCCGTCGAATCGGTTCGCGCGCTATCTCCGGACGCAGCTCTTGGGGAAGGGAGGAGCAGGCGAAGTCTGGAAGGCCTGGGACATGGAACTGGGTCGCTGGGTCGCTCTCAAGTTTCTGAAGTTTGAAGACATCGAGGAACTGGACCGACTCAAGCGCGAGGCCCAGACCTCCGCCAAACTCTCGCACCCGCATATTGCCGCCGTCTATGAGATTGCCGAAGCTCGCGAGAAGACGTTTCTCGTCATGCAGTACGTCGACGGTCAAACGCTGGAGACGTTCCCCCGCGACAACCGCGAGAAACTCGTCACGATCGTGCGCGAAGTCGCCCTCGCCATCCATTACGCCCACTCCCGCGGAGTAATCCACCGGGATCTCAAACCTGGAAACATCATGGTCGACACTTCAGGCCGCCCTTTTGTGATGGATTTCGGGCTCGCCCGGCAAATCGAGTCCAAGCGATCTATTTCCGGAATAGTGCTGGGCACGCCCGCTTACATGCCGCCGGAGCAGGCCGTCGGAGCTCCGGCCGACGTCCGGAGCGACGTCTATTCCCTGGGAGCCACCCTATACGAACTCTTGGCCAACCGTCCTCCATTCCGGGGGGAGAGTGTCCTGGAGATTCTCAAGAAGGTGACCCAAGAAGAGCCGACGCCCCTCGCCCAGGCACCCGAGGAACTCCGGACCGTCGTCGCGAAATGCCTGATGAAAGAACCCTCCCTCCGATACGCGAGCGCCTGGGATCTTGCGGAGGATCTTCGGCGCTGGGGGGAGGGAGAGCCGATCCTGGCGCACCCTCCCTCGGTCGCGTACCGTTTGCGGAAGCTGATCCTCAAGCGCCGAGCGATCCTGGGCGTCGCGCTCGGGGGTCTTCTGCTGGCCAGCCTGGTGGCGGCCCTCCTGGTTCCCCGTTGGCTCAGCAAGGAACGGGAACTCCGGGTCGAAAGGGAGAACGAGGCAAGGACGCAGAAGTCGCTCGATCAGGCCCGGCCTCTCCTGGACGAGGGTCGCCGGATCCTCGAGCGCCTGGACCGCGTTCTGATGACCGACGATGGGTCGCCCGAGACCGTTCGTGGCCTCGCCCAGGAAGCCCAGCATCAGTTCGACCGGGCTTTGGAGATCGCCCCGGGCTTCCCCGACACCCTCCTCGAAAAAGCCCGCGCATATCAAGCGGAAGGAAACCCGGAAGCGGCGATGGAGTTTTGCTCCCGCGCCATCGAGGCTAGCCGTCAATTCGGTACGGCGTACCTCCAAAGGTCCCGACTCCTGCTCGACCGCTATGAGAAGCTCCGCCATAGCTCGGGCCCGCAGGCACGTCAAGAAACACAGGCAGAGCAGTCCCTTGCAACCAGAATCCGAGAGGACCTCCAAGAGGTCGAAGCCTGGTCCAAAGACAATCAGGAGAGGCTCTTCGCCAAGGGCGCCATGGCCTTCGTGAACTCAGATTACGAGCTGGCCGCGAGATCTCTCCAAGCCTACTCCCAGCTCGTGGTATCCGATTACCGGGGATGGGCGTGGGCGGGGCACGCCTGGCTTCACGTCCCCGAAAAAGAGGAGGAGGCGATTCGGGCTCTTTCAGAAGCTATCAAATACCGCCCGCGTTTGGCTTCGATCCGGGTCTTTCGTGGGTTCGCCTATCTTCACCAAGCAGAGAACCGGAAGCGGCAAGGGAATCTCCGTCCATTCGTAGAGGCGCGAGATCTGGCGGCTCAGGATTTCACACGCGCCACCCTCCTCGATCCCGGCAGCTGGGAATCACGGCTGGGGATGGGAGACGCTTTTCGCGACCAGGGAGAGGGAGCCTCCGCCATCCGTGAGTACAGCCAAGCCATCAAGCTCAATCCTGGCGCGTCGGTCGCCTATCTCCGCAGAGCGAGTCTTGAGCTTGCGACAGGAGACCTGGAAGCCGGGTCGGCCGATGCGGAGCAGGCGGTGCGACTCCATCCTGAGGATCCCGCGGGTCTTCTTAGCCGGGCCGCACTGCGGGACGCCGCCGGAGATTTCGATCGAGCCCTCTCGGACATCGAGGGGGTGCTCGAGAAAGTGCCTGACTCGGCGGAAGCGTACCTTCGGCGGGGGACGATCAAGCGACACCGAGGCGACACTCCCGGCGCCCGGAAAGATGACTCTCGTGCCGCACAACTCAAGCCCGAGTGGGCCGCGGTGTATCTTGAACAAGCACGTTGCTGGCGATTCGAAGGGGATCTTCAAGCCTGTCTCACGTCCTTGGATCACGCCCTCACGATCGACCGTGGGGACCCCGACCTTTACTATGACCGCAGCCTTGCCCAACTCCAGGTCGGGACATTGGATCGGGCAGCTGCTGACCTCCGGAGGGGCTTGGAACTGAGTCCGTTCCATCCGGAGAAGTTTCATCTACGGCTCTGGCTGGTTCGCATGCGACAGAACGACCACGCGCGGGCGTCGGAGGAGTTGATTCTCTCGTCCGGCACGCCGCCTGAAAAGACCTCCACGGAACTTTATCCGATCCTGGCCACCTTTCTTCGTGGGCCCATGAGGGAAGAGGAATTCAGGAATCTACTGGAGAATAATCATTTCTCCAAATCCGACCAGTGCGTGGGCTACTACTATGCGGCGGAGAAAGCCATCCTGGAAGGACGAAAAGAGGCTGGGATGGATCTTTTCAGAAGGTGCCTGGCGACCCGAGCCATCCTCGAGGACGAGTACGAAAGTGCCCGTCAAGAGCTCGACCGAATCGGCAAGCAGTAAGCTTGCCCGCGACGTCCATTGCAAGGCTGAACCCTACCTCGAAATCGCCATGGGCCCGGGACATCCCCGAGATCCCGAAGCCCGACATGGGCGACTAAAGGAATCCGCGGCGGAGGCGACAGTAAGGGTGGAGGGACCGACACAAAGGAGCCCCCACCCGGCCCTTGGAGATATAGGGCAGGACTGGAGCTTGCAAGTTCCTTAGTGATAGAATGATATCAGGTGGCCTGAGAATGGTACGTCTCCTCTTCCTCGCCTTGTGCCTGGGAAATCCTCAAGAGGGCGATGTCGATCGCATCATGTTGCGGTTGACCCAGCGCCGCGAAAAAGTCCAGTCTCAGCTTGAATTCGTCAGACTTCTGGCCGAAACCCGAGTGGCGCTCGAGACCTATCTCAAGGACCATC
Organism: Planctomycetota bacterium; assembly: GCA_035309205.1. Taxonomy (GTDB): domain Bacteria; phylum Planctomycetota; class MHYJ01; order MHYJ01; family JACPRB01; genus JACQFK01. The sequence continues at coordinate 4,469 of DATGFI010000249.1, forward strand.
CCCAGGCCCCCGATACAGGCCGCGCGATGTTTCACGTCGCCGAGACGTACCTCTGGTCGGCAGACTACCCGAGCGCGCTCGCGAAGCTCCGCTCGGTGCTCGAGGCATATCCCGACGGTGAAGATGCTCCGACGGCGGCATTTCTGATCGGCCAGGTGCTCCTCCGGGAGGACGATCTCTCCAAGGCTCGTTCGGCTTTGGAAGACTTTGTCCGCCGCTACCCGAAGGACGACCGCGTGCTCCTGGCCCGGAGCTTGATCGCGGTCACATACCAGAACGAACAGAAGTATGATGAAGCT
>DATGFI010000250.1:0-6634 GCA_035309205.1 Planctomycetota bacterium
GGCGGGGGATTGGCTCGGCGAGGGCAAGCTGTCCCCCGGCCAGCACGTCCTTCTGATGGAGATCAAGACGGTGACCGCGCTCGTCGGGCTACCAGGCGACTGCTGGCTCAACTGGATCCCCGATCCGGAGCGCAAGATCGACCTCGCGGGCACGTGGGCCGCCGGCGACGACGTGTTCACCGCTCCCAAGCAGGTGACGCTCCCCGGGCACTACCACGCACGGATGATGAAACGTCCACTGACGATCCCACCGGACGCGAAGGGCAAGACGGCCGTGCTGTCGATCGTGTCGGACCGCGCCTTTGGCGCCATCGTCAACGGCACGCTGCTGCAGTTCGCAGGTGGCCCGACCAAGGGCGGCATTCAGCTGAATATCACGCCCTACCTCCATTCCGGCGACAATGACCTCGAGATCGTCAGCCACTACGGCGAGGGCGAGATTTGGGACGTGTCAGTCGGGCTGTACGCGCCGGAAAGCGGCTACCCTTGACAGGCGGTCGCAGGGCCTCAGGGCGGCTTTTTCGCCCCGTCGCTAAAGTGAGCGTGGAGCTGCGGGGTGCGGCATCTTTCCGGTTCCATCCGGGCACAGGAGTCGGTGCCAGGGTATTCTTTTGGAGTCGCCTAACAGGCGACTTGGGTCCCTTAAGGAGATGCATCTGATGAGGGCGGCGCTCTTTGTCCTGCTGGCGGCCCCTGGGGCGTGGGGGACGTCCGGGGACGGCAATTCGGTAGGGGAAAGCATCGCCCGCCTGCGGGACGGCTCGATCGACGTCCGAGAGGCCGCCACCCGCGACCTCGCGACACGGGGAGAGTCCGTCCTTCCCGACCTCCGCGAGGCCCTTACCAAGGAATTGGATCCGGAGGTGCGGGGCCGGATCGAGCTTCTCCTGTGTCGGATCAGCACCGAGAAGCGTCGGCGGGAATTCAAAGGCGGAGAGCCCGTGGGTGGGCTCGTGGCGCGACTCCAGGCGATCCCCGACAAGGCCTCGGCCGAAATCACGTTCACGCTCGAGATCATGAACGTGATGGATCACGCGGCGCGCTTCGTCCCGATCGAGCGTTGGGACTTGAGCCTTCCGAACCGAGGCACGTCCCAGCCGGACGCGGAAGCGTGCCTCCACGTCCGGCAGCTCACGGGCGAGCGGTCGACCTCGTACTCCGCTTCGAGGGCCTGCGGCGTCAAGATCCCGGCAAGGACGGTCCTCCTCCTCAAGCCCGGAGAGACCCGATCGTTTGAGCGGCGCGTTCGCGTCGCGGACCTGCGCCCCGGCCGGCACGAGGCGGAGATTGAATACTTCGGGCCGAAGCTGGTCGGGGGTTGCCCTGAAAACCTGAAGTCGAACGTCGTGACATGGGAGGTGGGGGAGTAGGGGTCTGTTCTTCACCGGGAGAGCCCCCTCGAATTGCGGTGGTGGGGTGCCTCCACTCCAGAGGCCCACGAGATCCTTCTTCTCCATGGTGAAGGCCCCGGCAAAGCGTTGGATCGGCCGGAGGTCCATCGGCTCCCGGCAGAGGATGGAAAGCGCTCACACCGATCAAGAGCGTGTCTTGCTTCCGGCATGGATATGCCTTAAGAGTACAAAATGGCCCACGTCTGCAGGCGCGATCCCCCGGCGGGGGAGGAAGTGTCGGTCCCTTGACGACATGATCTTCGAACAGGATATTGTTCTTCGATCCCATTCCGGCTCTTCGGAGAAGCCGGAAGAACGCACGGCTTCCATTGAACGGATCTGGAGCTTCAGGTCGGAGCGGGCCCGTGCGGGGGGACTGCGGGTCATGTCCCGGATCCCGGCCGTCCCCCGGCGTGCCGGCTCGACTGAAAGGAATCCAAATGGTGCTCGCAGCTCTTACGGCGATCCTTGCCGGCTGCCCTCCGATCTCCCCGGAGCAGGTCCAGACCGAGAAGATTCGCGTTGCTTGCGTGGGGGACAGCATCACCTACGGCGACTGCGTCCAGGACCGCGAGAAGAATTGCTATCCCGCCGTGCTGAGCAGCCTCCTGGGAAAGGACTACGACGTGCGGAACTTCGGGGTTGGCGGGGCGACCCTGCTCAAGAAAGGCGACTTTCCCTGGTCGGCCCATCAGGCCTTCCGTGACGCCACGAGTTTCAATCCCCAGATCGTCATCATCAAGCTCGGCACGAACGACACCAAACCTCAGAACTGGAAAGGCAAGGCGGACTTCGAGACCGACTACAAGGCGCTGGTCGAACACTTCAAGTCGCTGCCCGCGAAGCCCGCGGTATGGATCGCGTTACCGGTCCCTGTCCTCAAGGAGAATTTCGGCATCAATCGGAAGGCGTCCGAGGAGCAGCTGCCGATGATTCAGAAGGTGGCCCGCGAAGAAGGCTGCGGCCAGATCGACCTGCGCGCCGCGGTGACCGCGGACGACCTCTTCTCGTCCGATGGCGTTCATCCCAATGCCGCCGGCGCACGCAAGATTGCGGAGACCGTGAACGCCGCGCTTGCGATCCGGAAGTCCTCGGGCCGATAAACGACACGGCTGACCGTCCCGCGCGCTGGGCACCTGGATGGGGACTTGCCCGCAGGTGTTTCGAGCCGGGAGGGTGCATCCCAGGGTCCGGGAGCCCCCTCACCGAAGGGACTTTTTTCTGCGTCACCGAAACGAGGTTTCTTCGACGAGGCGCAGGTGCCACCGTCGATAGGGTAAGCCCGCGCCAGATCTATTCCCAGAGAATCCGTTCCAGGAGGGGGGGGAAGAAGGCGGTCGTGATCGGCGCGCAGGGGGGGGGGCGCCGGTATGGATCGCTCGAGGCGAGATCACCCCGGGGGCGAGGAGGACATTGATTCACCGGGTCCCTTCGGCGCCGGCCATGGTCGTAAGCGGAGCCGGCCAAGGTTCGCCGCCGGGCGGCATGAAACCGATTTCAGGCCTCCATTTCTGCTCCACGATTCAGAACTTAACTTGTATGATATGTTATAAGAGCCATGAAAGAATCTCCCTTGGTCGATCCCGACGAACCGAGCCTCGTCCGGCGGGCGGAGGATCGCCTTCGGAAGGAGATCCTCAAGAGGGGCGCGCACGAGATCCTGCCCTCGCAAGGGGAGATCGCCGCGAGCCTGGGGGTATCCCGAATCGTCGTCCGCGAAGCGATGAAGCATCTGGAGGCGGAGGGCCTGGTCGAAATCGCCCAGGGACGCCGGATCCGAATCCGGCCCGCGGACTCCCAGGCCTCCGTGCGAACGCTTGAAGCCATGCTCCGGCGCTCCGACGGCTCGCTCGCCCATCTCCTGGAGGTCCGCCGCCCTCTAGAGGGGGAGATCGCAGCTCTCTGTGCCGTTCGGATCAGCGACGAGCAGGTGTGCGTTCTGGAACGCACCATCGTCGACCTCCAGACCCAAAAGACCCTAGAAGCGCGAGTCGAGACCGATCTGCTCTTCCACCGCACGATGGCCGAGGCGACCGCGAACCCGGTCTTTCCGCTCCTCCTGGCCACCATCGAAGGACTCCTGCGAGCCTCGCGATACGCTTCCATCGGGACTCACGGAGTGGATGCCGCCCTGGAAGGGCACCGGGAAATCCTTCACGCCCTAAGGGCCCGAGACTCCCAGGCCGCACGAGAGGCGATGCTCCGCCATCTCCGGTACAACGAGAGGCAATTGAAGAAGACGCCCCTGTGGTGATCTTCTTTCTCCTCCTCCTGCAATCGACGGGCGACGTGGAAGTCTTCGAACAGAAGATCCGTCCCGTCCTGGTGGAGAAATGCTACCCCTGCCACAGCACCAAGGCTGAGAAAGCCAAGGGCGGCCTCAGGCTCGACACCCGCGCCAACACCCTCAAGGGCGGCAACTCCGGGTCCGTCCTTGCGCCGGGCGACCCCGATGGGAGCCTCCTGATCCGGGCCATCCGTCATACGGACCCCGACCTGCGGATGCCTCCGAAGGAGAAACTTCCCTCCGCGGTAATCGCGGACTTCGAATCCTGGGTGAGGCGCGGAGCGCCGGACCCGCGGACCGGCGGCAAGGTATCCGCCGACGGGCCTCTATGGTCGCTTCAGCCGCTGCGTCCCGCGAGCCTGGCGTCCATCGACGACTTCATCCGGGCCAAGTTGAAGGACACGGGCCTTTCGATGTCGCCGCCCGCCGACCGGCGGACCCTGATCCGGCGCGCCACGATCGACCTCACCGGACTTCCCCCCACGCCTGAGGACGTCGACGCGTTCGTAGCCGATGGCTCCCCTGACGCCTTCGCCAAGGTGGTCGACCGGCTGCTCGCCTCGCCCGCGTACGGCGAGCGCTGGGCGCGCCACTGGCTGGACACGGTGCATTACGGCGAGACCCACGGCTACGACAAGGACAAGCCACGCCGGAACGCCTGGCCCTACCGGGACTACGTCATCCGTGCTTTCAACGAGGACAAACCCTACTCGCGCTTTGTCGAGGAGCAGCTGGCCGGCGACGTGCTGTGGCCGGGCAGGGAGGGGATTGTCGCCACCGGGTTCATCGCGGCGGGACCTTGGGACTACGTGGGTCATACCGAGCTGCCGGAAACGAAGACGGACGGCCTGATGGCGAGATACAACGACCGGGACGACATGCTCATGACCACGATGTCCACGTTCCAGAGCATGACCGTCCACTGCGCCCGTTGTCACGACCACAAGTTCGATCCGATCACGACCGAAGATTACTATGCCCTCCAGGCGGTCTTTGCCGGCGTCGACCGCGCCGACCGCGCCTTCGACGACGATCCCGCGATCACCGCCAAGCGCAGATCGCTCGAGGCAGAGCGGGAAGGACTGGCGCCCGGCCGCGGCCGCCCGAGCCCGTCCAACGGGTACCACAGCGCGATCGAGCGGACGCCGGACGTGACGAAGTGGGTCGAGGTCGACCTGGGCCGCGTGGCTCCCATCGACGAGATCCATCTCATTTCCGCTCGCCCCACCGATTTTCCCGATACGCCCGGATTCGGATTTCCGCCGAGCTACCAGATCACCCTCGATGGAGCTCCTTTCGAGAAGGGACGGTCCGGCCGCGTCGTGCGGGTCACGGCGACAAAGCTGTGGGAACGAACGAAAGATTACGTCTTCGCTCTGGCGGAGCTTCAGGTGATCTCCCAGGGCCGAAATATCGCCCTGGGTGCGACGGTCCGGGCGCTCGATTCGATCGAATCCGGCCGCTGGTCCAAGCAGTTCCTGGTCGACGGCTTCGATAGCCGCGAAGCCTTGCCCGGCGCGCCCTCCGAACGGCTGCGCGAGATTGAACGGGAGCTGGCGGCGCTGCCCAAGCCCCAGGTCGTCTACGCCGCGACGAACGACTTCCCCCCCATGGGGACTTTCAAGCCCGCACGGACACCCCGTCCCGTCCATGTCCTCATCCGGGGGGACGTGCAGCGCCCAGGCAAGCTGGCCCAGCCTGGAACGCTCTTCGGGGTGCGATTCGAGACGGCCGACGAAGGAGCGCGACGCGCCGCGCTCGCCAAATGGATCATCGACCCGGCTAACGTCCTGACGCGGCGGTCGATCGTGAACCGCGTCTGGCATTACCACTTCGGCCGGGGCATCGTCGAGACTCCCAACGATTTCGGTCACATGGGAGGCCTCCCCAGCCACCTGGAGCTCCTCGACTGGCTCGCCCGCCGCTTCTTCGAGGAGGGGGAATCCTTCAAGAAGCTCCACCGGTGGATTCTCCTCAGCGACACCTGGCAGCAGTCCTCGCGGCCCAACGCCCAGGCAGCCAAGGTGGACGGCGACAACCGCCTGCTGTGGCGGATGAATCGCACGCGGCTGGACGCTGAGACGTTTCATGATGCGCTCCTCCTGGAGAGCGGCCGGCTGGACACCACGATGGGCGGCCCCTCGGTCGAAGAGTTCCGATTCAAGGACGACCATTCCCCGGTCTATGACTATTCGCGCTTCGACCCCGATGGTTCAGGCGCTTCGCGCCGGAGCGTGTACCGGTTCGTCGTCCGAAGCGTGCCCGATCCGTTCATGGACGCACTCGACTGCGCTGACGCGTCGATCCTCACCCCCCGGCGCAACACGACGTTGACCGCGCTCCAGGCGCTCGCGACCCTGAATGACCCCTTCGTCCTGAGGCAATGCCAATACCTGGCGAGGCGAGCCAGGACGGTGGCCGAAGCGGTCCGCCTCACGCTCTGCCGGAATCCGACCCCCGAGGAGGAAAGAATCCTGGAGCCATACGCGGCCCGCCACGGTCTAGCAAACGTGTTCCGGATTCTGGTGAACAGCAATGAATTCTGGTTCGTGGACTAGCCGCCGCGACTTCCTTTGGAAGCTGGGCGGCGGCCTGGGCGGAATCGCCCTTGCGCAGTTGCTCGACGCCCAACCGACCGGACCCGCCAGGGCGAAAAGGGTCGTCCAGCTCTTCATGTCGGGCGCCGCCAGCCAGTGCGACACCTTCGATTACAAACCCGAGCTGATCAAACGAAACGGTCTGGCCTTCGATCCCGGTGGCAAGGTTGAGCTCTTTCAGTCCAACCCCGGCGCCTGCATGGCCAGTCCCTGGGGATGGAAGCGCTACGGCGAGTGCGGCAAATGGGTGAGCGACCTGCTGCCCCATCTGGCCGGATGCGTCGACGACATGGCCTTCATTCCCTCGATGGTGTCCAAATCGAACGTCCACGGTCCAGCCACCTTCATGCAGAACACGG
>DATGFI010000251.1:0-2836 GCA_035309205.1 Planctomycetota bacterium
TTCGGGTTTCACGCACACGCACACACCGGAGGCTCCCCCGCCCGCAGCTCCGGCTCCCTAGGACAGTTCCTGGGGGGGCGCGGGGGGCATCGGCCTCGGGGGATACCTCGCCAAAGGCCTCCTGATGGACCCCTGGTCCGACGCCGCCGCCGAATCCTACCTGCAGCTGGGAAAGACGCTGTTCGCCGATCCAAAGCGGAGGGAGGACGCGATTGCAGTCTGGGTCGAGGGGGTGACCAAGTTTCCGACCAAGTCGGCGAAGCTCTGGGAATCGCTCGCAAAGGGATACTGGGACACGGGCGGTTTCTATCTGGCGGCGCGGAGTTGCGTCATGGTGGGAGAGATTTCGGGATCCAAAGGAACGGAATTCCGCGAGATCTACGAAAAGTCTCAACTCCGGTTCTCCGACCAGGTTCAGAGGGATCTCAATCCAGATTCAGAAGATGAGGGTCGAGGCCGACCCGGCGAAAAGGGCTTCCCGGGACTTCATGACCGCGGATGGGAAGCGAGTCATCACCGCGGAAAGCGGTGGAGCCGCCGGCGCACCCCAGGCCGGCGCCATGAGCCTTCCCGACACCACCAAGGGGTTGAGCGATGACCAAGTGAACGCCCAGTTCGTCGCCACCCGCCTGAGCATCGCGCTGGAGCATTACAAGGCCGGTCGACTGAGCGTCGCGAAGGGAATTCTCGAGGATATCGTGGTGAGCTACCCCAAGGCCCCCGAGGCAAAATCGGCCAAGGAGCTGTTGGACGCCATCAATGAGAAGAAGTGAACGCGCCGAGTCGAGGAGCCGGGGGCCCACTGGGAACGGAGCGGGCAGCTGGGTTCGGGCCGGTCGCGTCCACTTTGAGAATCGCTCTGCGGGGGTCGAAATGACGGGACTCAAGGGGGCGCGAGTCCGCGCCCCCAGTCCGAAGCCCCGACCTTCGACTGCGAGCGTCAACGCTCCGCCCGGATGCTCCACTTCTCTGGCTCCTCCGTCACTCCTTCCACACGAATTCCATGGTGACGTAGAGAGCCAGTTGATTCGCCAGGAGGTAATGGCGTCCTCGGACCACTCCGACGCCCACTGCGCTTACGATCGGTGAAAGGAGGTTGGCCTTATGGTCGGGGGATCCCATGAAGCCGGCGAAGATATCGGCGGCGGAAGTCCCGTCGTTCACAAGCGAGATATTTTCAGCCTGGACGCTCCATCCCTTGGCTACGGATGCAAGGCGAGCGACAGGGCCATCGCCCTCCGGATTCACGTGATCGTAGAAGAAGTGGATGGGCATGTGAGCGCTGTGTCCGCGCGCGACGGCAGAAAGGGACGAAGAGTTCTCCAGGGCGGAAAGCCCCGCCGTCGCCCGGACTTGGTTCGTCATCGTGATGAGGTCTTGCTCGGTCTGCTCCAGAGACGGATCGATCTCATTCACGACCAGCGGGTGGCCGTTGGGATAGGATTGATCCGGGATGTACCGCGGAAAGTGATCGCTCTCGCAGCCTGCGAGCAGGGCCAGCATGAGGATCGGGAGACGGGCCGCCGCGAAGGTCACATCACCTGCTCTCATAGGGACGACTCTGCGCTCCCTCGCGAACGTCCATCGACTTCTCTTGCATCGGCTCATATGGTAGCATTATTATTGAATCCGAGCCCAGCCTAATGGATTCTTCTTCTATTGTGAATTGCTCCGCTGGCCGGACTAGTCGGAGGACGTGCGGAGATTCCGGGATCTTCCGGAGTCCAAATCCGCGGGACCCGGTCGCCGGCCAGCAACTTCTCGGACGTCCGCAGATCGCCGGTGCCGGCCCCATCCACCCCGACCCACGGGCGGGGAATGCTATCGTATTGGGGTTTCCCCGGAGGCGCCTTTGTTCAGGTGCGATGGTGGGAGTTGAACGTGCTCTGGCAGGATGGGCAGCGCACGCGGCCGTCGGAATCGGGCGTTCCTTTGAAGGTGTGATCGCAGATCTTGCAGGCCAGCTGGATCGTCGGCCCCGCCGCCGCTGGCGGTGCGGGCGGCTGCACTCGAATCCTCCGCGTGGCGAACTCGGCATCGGTCCGGACGGACCTCGCGGGAGGCAATTCGGTCAGGGGACCCTTGCACTTCGGACAGCGGGCAGACTTTCCGTCGGACAGCGTGACGACCGTGAACGACAAGCCGCAGGAGGAGCACCCCATGAGTTTCTTGTTCTGGCGGGACAGGAGCAGCTTGATTTGGACCTCGGTCAGGAACCCCTTGTAGACGAGGATGTCTCCGAGCGGGGCAGGCTCGCGGCTCAGCTTCTGCGTACGGAGGCACTCGTCGATCTGCTCCTGGGTACACATCTTCTCGCGGACGGCAAGCGCTCCCAAGAGCTGGTCTTCCTGGCTTGGCACGGTGGCTCTCCCTTGTTGTCGGGACACAGTGTACACGCTGGGAAGGTAATTGTGGTGAACTTCATGAGGGCGACGGACGATGACCGGCGGGCATCCGTCCGTCGGTCCCCCCAGTCTGAGTCGAGATGCGTATTCGGAAGAACCTCCCCCCGTTCCGGGTGTTCGGGGAAGACCTCTATGGCGGAGCGTACTACGACACCCCCGCCTTGAGCAACGTCCTCAAAGGTCAATCTATCCTGGCTTGGGAGATGAACTACAAGCCACTCACGCCGCTTCATGGCGCTCCCGTGCGCCTCCGTGTAGAGAATCAGCTTGGCTACCAGATGGTGAAATGGATCAAGTCCATCGAATTCGTAGAAAGTGACAAGGCTCTGCTTCGTCGAGCGCGGATCTGCCGGATTGGCCGGTGGAATCAGGGATTGGAAGGGTAGAACTGACTGGCCGGTGATGTCGAGACGCAACCTGGCTAGAACTCC
>DATGFI010000252.1:0-4067 GCA_035309205.1 Planctomycetota bacterium
GGCCTTCTCGGCCTCCGTAAAAAGACCCGTGGATTCGATGACGAGCTGGACGCCGAGAGCCGCCCAGGGCAGCTCGGCCGGGGACTTCGCCGACACCACCTTGATTTCTTTGCCATCGACGATCAGGATGTCGTCATCGACCTTGTCCGCGGCGGACTTCTTCGAGCCCACCTGGCCCTTGAACGCGCCCTGGGTGGAGTCATACTTGAGCAGATACGCGAGATTGTCCGCCGGCACGATGTCGCCCACGGCGACGATGTCGAGTTCCCGGGCGAGCAGACCGTGCTCGTGAAGGGCCCGAAAGACCAGCCGGCCGATACGGCCAAAGCCGTTGATCGCAACCTTGACGCCCATGGAAATTCCTCCTGATTTCGTCGGTGAGTGGGCCATTCTAGGGGGTCGTCACCGCAAGTCAAGCCAAAAGGCGGCTGGGCGACTCCGGGAAATTCTTGCGCGCGGGATCCGGGCCCCTATAATACCGCCCATTCCCACGGCGGCAGCTCCCATGAACACCAAAGACCTCCTGCTTCAGACGTCCCCGGGGCGCAGTCCCCATCCGCTGGAGCTCTTCGTGCGGCTCGAGGGACGCGACGAGGCCCATTTCTACACTCAAGGCCTCACCCTGCAGGATTTCGGCAACCTGTTTGGAAACGAGATCCGCGCCGTCGAGGCGCTCATCTACCGGATGCCGGTGGAGCTGCTCAATCCGAACTATTGGGAGCCCCTCACGAAGGAAGCCGAGAACGCCGTCCGCGAGAAAATGACCGGGATCATTACGCGGACCGAGGGCGACCGAGCCCTTCTCTTCCGCGCCGACCGGGTTTCCCGCGGACGCCTGCTCCGAGACGGCCTGGACGTCCCCGTCGAACTCGTCAACGGCTACATCTTCCGCACCACCGGCGAATCGCTGCTCAAGCTCGGCCAAGCCTGGAACGGGCGCAACCGCTTCGATTGGGCCGGCCTGACCAAGGCGGAGATTCCTCCGGAGACCCTGGCCGCCGTCCACCGCGATCTGTCCCAATCCCGCCTGAGCCTCCGGGAGGAACAGTTCCTCTTTGCCGCGCAGGATGACGGCCTGGCCCGGGTGGTCTTCGCCAAGCGGACACATCTCTATCGCGCGATCGAGGCTCTGATCCGGGGCTTCGTCCACAGCGCGGCGGGGGTCCACGTGGGCCGCATGAGCCACGCCGTGCTCGAAGAGATCGCCTCCCTGGCAGATGGCCTGGGGGTCTCGGCGGATCCCGTCCGGGACGTCACACATACCGGCCGCACGGTGGAGGTCTCGCTCTTCCTCGGGCGGACCCCCTGGGGAAGCCCGGCCCAGCCCGGGCGCGAAGGCTTGCTCGCCAAAGAGCAGGCGCTGCTCTATTACGACAACATCTCCGGCCTGTGGGACCTGGCGAGCTGATTCCCTCCCCCGGGCCCGCCCTTCTCCCCTACAATGCTTCCGCGCCATGAGGACCGAGCTCTACTGGATCGACACCGTCGGCCCCGGCCGCCTGGCCGTCATGCCCCGCCCGCGCGGCGGCGATTGGCTTGAGGACGAGATTCTCGCGCTCAAAGAAGACGGCGTCGACATCCTCGTCTCCATGCTCACGCCGGAGGAAGAGTCGTATCTCGGCCTGGAACGGGAAGCCCAGACGGCGCGGCGGCACGGCCTCCGCTTCTATGCCCATCCCGTCTGGGACCGAGGCATCCCGGAGGACCCGGCCCCCACCTGGACTCTTGCCCGGGAGCTCGCGGACCACCATGCCGAAGGACGCACGATCGTGGCCCATTGCCGCATGGGCATCGGCCGGTCTCCGCTGATGCTGGCCTCGATCATGGTCGTCCGCGGAAGCGATCCCGACAACGCCTGGGCGGCCATCAGCGCCGCCCGCGGCTGCCTCGTTCCCGACACCCCGGAGCAGCGGACCTGGCTGGCCCGCACGAGACCCGGGACCCCGTCGTCTTGATTAACCCCCGCGCCATCTGGTATCCTTTTTATAGATGGCTAGGATGACGTTGTCGGATTTCCTGAATGATCGCAACCTCTTGGCCATCAAGATTTCCTCCCACGATCTGAGCGGTTTCTTCCGGAAAGCCATCACGGTTCCCCTGAACACGGCCGGCCTGGCCCTCTTTCAGGACGGCACCATGGCCCTGTACTCCGAGGGAGCGCAAGTCTCCGGCTCCTTCGACCTGATCCTGGCCAAGCGCGGAGTCTCCTCGGTCCGGCTGACGTTTGGCGACCTCCGCACCGCCGACGGCCTGGGTCTCGCAGCGACCGCCAGCCTCACACTCGAAATCGCCACTTCGCGCCTGGACCTGTTCCGCGACTTCTGCAGGGCATTCTTCAACTTCCCGGGAACCTTCTCGCTCCAGGACCTGAAGAGCCAGCTGGCGCCCGAATTGCGCCGCCTGCTGGGGGGCTATGCGGCGGGCCGGGCGGCTTCGGAGCTGCATCGCCGGGACCATTCGACGACCCTCGGGCCGCACCTGCAGGAAGGTCTCGAGCGCTTCCTCTTCGACGGCGGCGTTCGCACGGGCCGCATCCTCGAGCTCTCACTCGTGTCCAAGGAATTCGAGGAGCGGAACGCCTCCGAGAAACGGCACGCGGACGAGCAGCGCCGCTCGGCGGAGGTGATCGAAAGGAAGGAAGCCCGCCTGCGACGCTTTGCTGGAATCCTGAAGGACCAGGACCTCCAGTCCCTCCTGACCAAGGTTCCCGATGACAAGCTCAAGGGACTCCTTTACGCCAAGCTCATGGAGGACGATTCCGTCCAGCTCACCGCCGAGGAGCTCGTGTCCCGGGCGAAGGACTGCGGGGAGGAAGTCGTCCAGGTGATCTATAAGGCAATGGAGACCCTGCTCTCCAACGGCGCCTCGATCGCCCGGGAGGAGATCTCGACCGCCAACGTCGAGCGCATCTACGCGGCGACCGGCAACAAGGTCCTTGAGCTCGACCCGGAGGGAGGGCTGCAATCGCGCGTCTACACCTTCAAGGACCCGCTCCGCTCGGTGCGCTCCGTCGAATCGCCGCGCGGGCCCTTCCTCGTGGGCGGCTCCAAGCGCGGCGTCTCGTCGGTTCGTCTGGACGACACGATGGAGGTTCTGGACTATCCGCTGCCTCCCGGAGGGTCGATCCGCGGCGGCGTCAATTCCATCGCCATGACCGGCGACGCGATCTACGCCACCCATTCGGAGTTCGGCCTGGCCCGCTGGCAGGCCGACCGGCCTGGCGAAGCGCCCGAGATGGTCTACGAGGAGCTCACCCGCCGCAACAAGACGACGCGCGCGGTCCAGATGCAGGAAGGCCGGCTCCTCTTCGCCAGCGGCCGCCACGTCTATTCCGCCCCGGCCGACGCCAGCGGAGAACCCGTCAAGTACGTATCGAGCATCGAAAGCCCGGTGACCTGCGTCGCCGCCGCGGCGAAGACCATCTTTGCGGGCACCGAGAACGGTTCCATCGTGTGCTGGAAGGTCAATTCGCCCGATCAACCCGTCGTCCTGGTCCGCAAGCGCGAGCCCATCGTGAACCTCCGCCTCGCACGGATCTGCGCGATTCCGCACCTGATCTACAGCGCCAGCGACCTTTCCGTCCGCGCTCGCGTCATCGGCCAGAACCTCGAGACTTCGTACGAATCCGACGGGGCCCCTATCGGAGTCCTGGATGCGGCCAGCGACGTCATCTGCGCCTCGGACGGGGACGGGCGGCGGCTTCTCCTGTGGAAGTCGACCTCGCCGTCGAAGCCCGTGCGCGCGGTCGAGATCTGGAAGCATTCCGACAAGCCGGTGCTCGACCTCTGGATGAAGAAGACCCTCGCCCGGAGCGCGTGATGGGGAGCACCCGGATTCGCAAGGCTCCTGCCGCCGAAATCGACCGCAAGGCCGCCCGCGTCGCGGAGGAGGGCTATTTTGAGCGGCTGTCGCACAACATTAATCAAACCGGGGGCCTGTTCGACCCCCTGACCAACCGCACCTACGACGCCTCTGCCCGAAATCGGGTCACGAAAGTCCTGGACGACCGGTCTAGTGAAGTGAAATCGCTCATCAAGCGCTTCGCGGAGCGGGATCTCATGCGCGCC
>DATGFI010000253.1:0-5830 GCA_035309205.1 Planctomycetota bacterium
CATCTTCCGCATCTATTCCATGACGAAGGCGATCGTCACGGCGGGCGCGCTGATCCTGGTGGAGGAGGGCAAGCTGAGGCTCGATGCGGCGGTGGGCGACGTCGTATCGGAACTCAAGGATCTCAAGGTCGCCTCGCCCGAGGGGCCGCGCCCGGCGTCGCGGCAGCCGACGATCAAGGACCTCATGCTTCACGATGCGGGCTACCTGTACGGCGATGGGCGCCACACGGGCCGTGCTTACCAGGAGAAGAAGCCCCTGGAGGCGTCCAGCCTGGACGACATGGCCACTCGGCTGGCGGAGATCCCCCTCGCCTTTGATCCGGGTTCGGACTGGAACTACTCGATCTCGATCGACGTTCTGGGCCTGGCGATCCAGCGCGCGTCGGGGATTCCGCTGGACCGGTTCCTCGAGGAGAGGATCTTCCGGCCGCTCGACATGCACGATTCCGGGTTCATGGTGCCTGCGGATAAGGTCGGACGCTTCGCCGCGAACTACCAGCGCGTGGAGGGCGGGCTCAAGGTGATCGACGAGCCCGCGAAATCGAGATACCTGAAGGCCCCGGGCCTGGTCTCGGGCGGCGGGGGCATGGTCAGCACGATCCGAGACTACATGCGCTTCCTGCTCATGATCGACGGCGGCGGTGATCTGCGGGGCGTGCGGATCCTGAAGAAGGAATCGGTGCAGCTCATGACGACCAATCAGCTGCCCAAGGAGGCGTTCCCGATTTATTTCGGGAAGGAGAAGCGCCACGGCACGGGCTTCGGCCTGGGCTTCTCGGTTCGGACGGCCGACACCGAATGGGACAAGGCGGGTCGCGTCGGAGAGTACGGCTGGGGAGGGGCGGCCTCAACCCACTACTGGGCGAGCCCCAGGGACCGCCTGGTCGTGGTGACGATGGAGCAGACGATGCCCTATTCGTTCGACGTCGAGTTCGCCGTCAAGGGACCGATCTACGATGCCCTCCTGAAGCGCTGAGGCCTACAGGAGCTCCTCGAGCTCGTTCACGAAGGCCGCCTTGGGAGCGGCGCCCAGGCGGCGCCAGATCTCCTGGCCGTTCTTGAAGACGACGAAGGTCGGCATCGCGGTGACGCCGTAGGTCGCGGCGGTTTCGCCGGACTCGTCGACGTCGACTTTGACGACCTTCAGCTTGCCCGCGTAGTCCTGGGCCACTTCATCGATGATGGGGGCCATCATCTTGCAGGGCCCACACCACTGGGCGTAGAAATCGATCAGAACGGGGGTCTTCGAGTGGACGACTTCGGACTCGAAGGTCACATCGGTCACTTCCTTCACGTTGCTCATAGCTCCTCCGGGATGTGAACGCGGAAGGGAGAGCGATTCATTCCCGGAAGCCTTCCAAAGGGCCTTGACCACCCGGGGGCGAAGCTGTATAGTGGCTAAGCCAAAGGAGAATCAAGCGCATGGTGCTCGTCCGGCAACCCATCTACCAGCAGCTCAACGGAGCGCTGCGCGTGCTTCTGGGCTCCGGCGAGTTCAAGACCGGCGCCCGGTTCCTCACCGAACGGGAGGTGTCCCAGCGCTTCGAGGTCAGCCGCGCCACCGCCAACAAAGCCCTCTCGAATCTGGTCAGTGAAGGCGTCCTCGAGTTCAAGAAAGGCGTCGGGACCTTCGTGCGGGGGGGCATTCTGGACTACGACCTGGGCTCCCTGGTCAGCTTCACCGGAAAAGCAGCCTCCGCCGGAAAGAAGCCGTCGACCCGGGTGCTTTCTTTCCGGCGCGGTCCTGCCTCGGAGATTGCCCGGGCCATCGCCGACGCGCTCAAGGTCCGAGCCGCCGATCCTGTCTATCAGGTGGAACGCCTGCGCCTCGCAGACGGGGTGCCGGTCATCCTGGAGCGTCGCGTGATCGTCGCGGAGCTCTGCCCCGGCCTCACGCGCGCCGATCTGTCGGGCTCCCTCTATGCCCTCTGGACCGGGCGTTTCCGGCTCGAGATCGCGGGGGCCGATCAGACGATCCGCGCCACGGCGCTCAAGGAGAAGGACGCCGCGCTCCTGGGGGTCCCCCGGGGTGAGGCGGGACTCCTCGTCGGCTCTCTCGGCGTTCTCAGCGAGAACCGGCCCCTGTGGTGGGAACGGACCCTGTACCGGGGCGACGCCTACGCGTTTCGCAACCGACTGGGACCGATCCAGACCGCACGGCCAGCGGCCGGGGAACTCATGGGTCCCGACGACGTGGGAGAAATCCACCACGCCCCCAGTCCCGGGGGCCGGCATGAATAGGCTCAATCCAGGCGGTCTTCCTTCCTCATATCCTCTTCCTTTTCGAGGAGAAACGATGAACTACTCGCTGCGCGACCTGGCGAAGATGATCGATCACTCGCTGCTGGTGCCGACCCTGACGTCCGAGGATCTGGAGAAGGGCTGCCGCATCGCTCTCGATTACGATGTCGCGAGCGTCTGCATCCTGCCGCACTACCTCCGGCGTTGCGCGGAGGTCCTCAAAGGCAGCGACGTCAAGGCCAGCACGACGATCGGCTTCCCTCACGGCGGGACGACGACCGCCGCGAAGCTGGCAGAGACGAACCAGGCGTTGGCCGACGGCGGCGAGGAACTCGACATGGTCGTGAACATCAGCCGAGTCCTCAGCGGCGATTGGGACTATGTCCGCTCCGACATCCGGGCGGTGACCGACGCGACCCACGCCGCGGGTCAGAAGGTCAAGATCATCTTCGAGAACTGCTACCTGAAGGACGAGCACAAGATTCGGCTCTGCCAGATTTCGGGCGAGCTGGGAGCGGACTGGGTGAAGACGTCGACCGGCTTCGGAACCGGAGGCGCGACCATCGAAGATCTGGCCCTGATGCGCCGGCACAGCCCGGCGCAGGTCCAGGTGAAGGCCGCGGGCGGAGTCCGCGACCTGGATATGCTCCTGAAAGTTCGGGATCTCGGCGTGACCCGCTGCGGCGCGCGGAGCACCCGGGAGATCCTGGACGAGGCGAAGAAGCGTCTGTCGATTGCGGTCTAAAAGCGGATCGGGACGGCGCGTGGAACGCCGTCCCGACGGGATGCATCCTTCCGGTTACTTCTTTGCAGCTTCCCTCGCGTCAGGGATCGTCACCGGGAACTGCTGAGCGGCGGCGGGCTGGCGGTTCTGCCAGCGCATCTCCTGGAGATGGCCCTCGTAGTAGCGGCGGGTGGCGGTGTTGGCCTCACTCATGAGGCGGATCTGCTCGCCGGCCTGCCAGCGATTGACCGAGGTCTCGGTCCTGCTTCCGCCCGCGGGCATCGCGGACATCTGCTCGGAGACCCTCATCGCGCGCTCGAACTGGGCCTCGAGGCGGTCCGCGGCTTCGTAGGTATTCTTCGTTGCCAGGGCCGCGCCCATTCCGAGCAGGAGGGCGGTGGTGGCCACCGCCAGGACCGCGAGGGTACCCTTCGTCCGGCGGCCGAACGACTTCGCCGAACGTACGAAGCGCTGCGTCGCGGGCTGGGCCGCGTACTGGACCGACCGCTCGATCCGCTCGGCGGACTTCTTCTGATGGGCGCGGGCAGTTTTCAGACTTTCCTTCAGGAAGGTCTCGAGGCGCCCCGCGGCGATCGGCTTGCGGATCAAGGAGGCCGCGCCGGCCTCATAACCCGCGTGGATCTCGTCGCGGCTGGCGTCCCCGGACATCATGATCACGTGCAGATCGGGAGAAACTTCCAGGGCTTTCCGGATCAGGCTCGCTCCCGAGGCGCCGTCGGCATGCAAGTCCGTCAGCATGAGGTCGATCCGAAGGTCGCCGCTCTGAATCAGATCCAGCGCCTTCACCCCGTTGTCGACGGCCAGCACCTTGAAGCCGGCCTCGATCGCGGTCTGTTCAAACTCCGAGCGCACCTGGGCGTGGCTTTCGACGATGAGCGCGATCGCGTTCAGATTGCTGGCGACCTTGAGGACGCGATCGACCTGCTCGCGGATCTTCGGAAGGTCGAAGGGCTTCTCGAAGAAGAACTTGGCGCCGGCCTGGCGGGCGCGGTCCTTCATCCCCTCGGTCGCGAAGGCGGAAGCCATCAGGACGGGAGCGTCAACGCCGAAGCGGCGGAGGTCGCCGATCAGGTCGAAGGCGTTTCCGTCCTGGAGCTGGACGTCGGTCAGGACGGCATCGACGCCGCAGCGGCGAGCGGCCACGATCGCCTCGCCGGGCGTACGGGCCTCAAGGCTCTGATATCCGGCCTGGCGCACGAGCGTGGTCAGGATCTTGAGCTGGACGGGGTCGTCTTCGCAAACCAGGACATTCTTCTTCGTCATCGTCTTCATGGTCATCCTCTCTTTCGTCATGGCAGGAGTAACGCAAAGGCCGTGCCAGGGCCGGGGGATCAAAATTTGCACAAATTGGAGGGTGCAAGGGGATGGGCGGCTGCAAATGTGTCGGAGCCAACGAAATTGATGGGCGTTGTAACTTATTGGAGTTCAGAGGGTAAAGCCCTCTCAAGGGTCCGGGCTTTCGCTGCACTGGAGACTCAGCGAAGGCTCCGGCGGTACTTCACGTTCAGAGGCACGCCCGTGGTGCTGTCCCCCCGCTCGAGGAAGCTCTCGGACAGGGGCAGGAGCTCTTCCTGGCCGGGGGCCAGCGCGTGGTTGGCCTGGCCGGCCGCGAGCGAGCTCAGGTACACGGGGCTATTGCCCAAGTTGACGATCCACAGGGCGCGGCCCTTGAAGCTGGGCTCGCCCTGGGCATTCACCAGGAAGGCCAGGACGTTGGTTCCCAGGAGGAGACGGTCGCTGCCGCCGCCCCAGGCCATCGCCTCGGCCAAAGTCCAGTCGCCCAGCCCGCCGCTCGTGAGCGGCACCCGCATCCACGCCTTGACCTCCTCGGCGGCCTCCCCGGCACAAAGGGCCACGTCCTGAGCCCGGGAAGCGTTGCGGGGGGCGCGGAGGCCGTACTCCTGGAGCAGCTGGGCCAGGAAGGGCGAGCGGGCAAGCTCGGGGCTCATGCCGACGCCGAGGATGGATTCGAGGACCTGCTTGGTCTTGGAGGGGCAGCAGGGCTCGGTGTAGCGCCAGGCCCAGCAGAGCTGGGTGTAGAGCTCGGGGCGAAGATCCTGTCCGGCGGACGTCGTGATCGGCCCCTTTCGGAGCAGGCCTTCGACAAAGAGACGGGCATAGACCCGCTGGGAGAGGTTGGCGGAGGCGCTCTCGGACCGGATGAGGTACTGGCGGGCACACTCGGCGTTGCGCAGTTCGGCGCCGCGGCGAAGGAAGCGAAGCGACTCCAGGCGGTCCCGTTCCCAGAGCTTCTCGGCCAGGGTGAGGCAGGCGTCCGCCTGGCCCGCGCCGCTTCCCCTCTCGGCGCGTTCGACCAGCGCCTCGGGGACCGCGATCCCCTGGATGCGGATCTCGGCGGGCGCCGCGGTGCAGCCGACGGACAGGAGCACGGGGGCGATGAGCGCAGCTCCCAGAATCGCATTCCTCGTCTTCATGGCGGCGTTCCTGTCACTCATGATCCGGATAGAGCAAGACCGATGCCAAGCGCCGATCCTCGGGGATTGGGCAGTGCGACGACGGAATTGTCGCCGTCCTGAACGGTCCTGTTGGACCCCGGAGCGCCGACCGGAGCAGCGGGCTTTGGTATGGCGCTTGCTTTTCTCTCCTCTGATGAATCAGAGGAGCGACGCCATGAACCATGCGGAATCCAGACCGGCCAGCACGGTGGCTCAGAAGCTGCGGCAGCGCTTCTGGAGCCGCCTGCGCGCCCTGAAGATCCTCCGGGAATCGGAGCTCATCCGGGTCTATCGTCACGCGCAGCAGCAGGGCATCCCGCCGGAAGAGGCGATGGTCGCGCTGGGCCTGCTGACGGAGGACCAGGTGCTCGGGATCCTAACGGGCGAG
>DATGFI010000254.1:0-3356 GCA_035309205.1 Planctomycetota bacterium
GGGGCGGGAGGACCGACGTGGACTCCACCGGCTTCAGGTGCGCTCGGATCACTCGTTCTCATCGGGGCTCCTCCCTCGACCCGCAGCGTAGACCGTCGCTCCCGCAAGAACGGCGGGACCGGACGACCGGCGGACCGGCGTCCCTCTTCCCCGACGGATGAAACCGCCAACTCGGGCGCGCAGAGCTCCAGACAGCACGCGCCTCAGCGGCGGTGACCGGCCCAGCCCTGCCGATATCCCCGAGCGCGCGCCTGGTTCCGGTCAATGGGCAGAATTCTTGGGAATGGCAGCGGAGAGCTCCACCGATTCGGTGATCTCGGCCGTAATGTAGAAAGGGCGGGACGTGACGTCAGGAGAGCCAAAGTGGACGAAGCGTCAGACTCCACGCGGCGCTCCTTCCTCCGCCTGGGCGGCTTGGGAGGACTGGGCCTCTTCTACGCCGACTGGATGCGTGCGGCGGCTGCGGCTCCCCCCCGCCCTGCCAAAGCCAAGTCGGTCATCCTCGTTTTCAACTGCGGCGGCCCGAGCCACATCGATCTCTGGGATCCGAAGCCGGACGCCCCCGAGGACGTTCGGGGCAGCTTCCGGCCCATCGCGACGAACGTCTCAGGCATCCGCGTCTCCGAGCTTCTTCCCCGCACCGCGAAGCTCGCCGACAAGTACTCGATCATCCGCAGCGTCCATCACAGCCACCAAGGTCACAATGCCGCGATGTACTGGTCGATTGTCGGCCGCCCCTACTCGATCGACAGCACCCTCATCAATCCCAGCCGGACCGATCTCCCCAGCCTGGGCACGCTGGTCGGCTGGCTTGCGCAGCGCGACCACTACAGCGGGTCGCTTCCGCCCTACGTGATCACTCCTTCGCCGCACTGCGACAGCACGGCCTACATCACCCCCGGACAGTATGGCGGCTGCCTCGGCGCCAAGCATGACCCCTTCGTCCTCAACAGCGATCCGAATTCCGCCGACTTCAAGGTCCGCGACATCGATCCGGTTCCCGGGGTTCCGGCCAAGCGACTCGAGGAACGTCAGAATCTCCTGCGGGCGATCGATGCGAACTCGCTCCAAATCGACGACTCCGCCGCGCGCGAGATCGAGATCTATCAGGCAAAGGCGCTGTCGCTGGTCACGTCCGGCGAGATGCAGAAGGCGTTCGACCTGTCGCGCGAACCCGACAAGATCCGGGACCGCTACGGGCGTCACACCTGGGGCCAGTCTCACCTGCTGGCGAGGCGCCTGGTGGAGGCGGGAGTTCCCTTCGTCACCACCGTGAACGGCCAGAGCATCATCTGGGACACTCACTTGGACAACTTCAACAAGATGAAGAACCAGCTGGTGCCGCCGATGGAGCAGGCCTGGTCGGCGCTGATCGAGGATCTGTCGCGTCGCGGCCTGCTCGACCGCACGATCGTGATCTGGATGGGCGATTTCGGAAGGACCCCGCACATCAACAAGGATGCCGGCCGGGATCATTGGCCGTCCTGCTATTCCGTCGTGATGGCCGGCGGCGGCATCCGCGGCGGCCAGGTGATCGGCGAATCGGATTCGATCGGGGCTCAACCCGCGGCTCAGCCCGTCACTCCCGCCGACGTCCACGCGACGGTCCTGACCGCCCTGGGTTACGATCCGCAAGGGACCACGTTTACGACGGGCGACGGTCGTCCCATGCCGCTCTCGGAAGGAAAAGTGATCAAGGGCCTGCTCTAGCTCGCTGCCCCGCCTGCCGGGCTTGCTTCCCGTCACCCGACCCCCGAGAGGTTTCCCTGCCGAACGGGACCTCCGGAGAATCCCTTCGCCATTCACCTTTTCAGTGCTATGATTCCCAGCGATGGCACAGCTCGTGTTCATCGACGGCAAGAGCATGGGGAACGCGATGGTGCTGCAGAACAGCACCACGGTGGGACGACTCCCCGAGAATGGAATCCCGATCCCCCACTCCAGCGTCTCGGACCGCCACGCCACGCTTGTTCGGGGGGAGGGCGGATGGAGGATCCTCCGGACGACACCCGACGCGCGCGTCGCCGTCAACGGCAAGGAAGTCTCCGAGCAGCTGCTCAAGCACGGCGATGTCCTCACCCTGGGCCAGATGAGCCTGGTCTTCAACGACGAGGCCCTTCCCTCCCTGGCCAAACTTCCCGGTCCGCTCCTGGACGACGACCCTTCGCGCTTCGTCTATCGCCGCCGCCACGTCGAGCACCCCGAAGAGGCGGTCACCACGATCCGCAAGGGCAAGCGGGCCGCCGAGCACCTGGAGATCCTCTACAAGGTCGGCGCCGAGCTCAATGCCTCCATCCGCCTGAGCGACCTCACCGACCGCCTTCTCACGCACCTCGTGAACACGTTCAAGGCCGACCGCGTCTTCCTGCTCCTGCAGGATGTTCGGGGCCAGCTCCAGGTCCGCGACGAGCGGATCAACGAGAAGAGCAAGAAAGCCGGCTCCACGCGTCTGTCCAAGACCATGCTCGCGGAGACCGTCACCCACCGCGAGGCGATCCGCGTCGAGGACGCGCTTTCAGACACGCGCGTCATGAACGTGGACTCCATCAAGCAGATGCACATCCAGTCCGCGCTGACCGCTCCGCTGATCAAGGCCGACCGCATCATCGGCGCTCTGCTCCTGGACACGGTCAGCCTGAAGCGTCCCTGGAACGACGAGGACCTCCACCTGCTGGACGCGATCGCGGCGCAGGCGGCGTCGGCGATCGAGGTGCTGCAGCAGCTCGACAAGGAGGTGGTCTTCGGGAAGCTGCTGATGCGCCTCGGCGACAGCGCCCGAAGGCTGACGTCGTCGCTCTCCGCGGACTACGTGTTAAGCGAGGCGGTGTCGCAGGCCTGCGGGATTTTCGACTGCTCCAAGGCATCGGTCCTCCTGGCGGATCCGACCGGCAGCTATCTGTCGGTGCTCGCGTCGAACTGCATCGACCGGGCGCTCTGGCCGAGCGTGAAGATCCTCCCGGGCGAAGGTTTCGCCGGCCGCGTCTACCAGGAAGGCCGGAGCCTGCTCTCCGCGGACGCCCCCGCGCAGAACGAACGCGGCTATCAGACGTCGTCCTTCATCGTCAGCCCGATTTTCTCGGGGGGCGATCGGCCGCTCGGGGTCCTTTCGATCACCGACAAGACCAATAAGGGCCATTTCACCACCCGCGACGAGGAGTTGCTGACGATCTTCGCATCGCAGGTGGGAATCGCTCTGTCCAACGCCCGGCTTTATGAACGGGCGACCACCGATGCGCTGACCAAGCTCTCGAACCGCCACCACTTCGACCACCAGCTGGACGAAGCGCTGGCATCCTGCGCCAGGGGCGGCCGCCCGCTGTCCGTCTTCATGTGCGATCTCGACCACTTCAAGCAGA
>DATGFI010000255.1:0-7828 GCA_035309205.1 Planctomycetota bacterium
GATGGTTCCAGCGGATCAGGGCCTCGAAGCCGTTGATGTGGCCGTTGCCCAGCTCCACGACGGGCTGGTAGTACACCTGGAACTCGTGGCGCTCGATGGCGCGCCGGAGTTCGGTTTCCATGCGGAGGAGGTCGACGGCGCGCGAGTGCATGCTGCGATCGAAGACCTCGTGCGATGCGCCGCCCTTGGCCTTCGCGCGATACATGGCGATATCCGCGTCGCGGAGCATGTCCTCCGGATGCTCGTAGCCGGTTTCGCTCATCGCGATCCCGATGCTCGCGGTGGTGAAGACATCCTGACCGCCGATCCGGATCGGGGCGGCCAGCTGCTGGTGGATCCGCGAGGCGACCAGGGTGGCGTCGGCACCGTTGCGGACGTCGTCGACGAGGATCGTGAACTCGTCGCCGCCGAAGCGGGCGAGCGTGTCGCCGGGCCGGACACAGCGTTCGAACCGCCTGGCGATCTCGACCAGGAACTGGTCGCCGGCGAGGTGGCCGAGGCTGTCATTGATGATCTTGAAGCGGTCCATGTCGACGAAAAGCACGCCGAAGCGATGGTCGGGGCGCCGGGCGGAGAGTCGGATGGCCTGACCCAGACGATCGAGGAAGAGGGAGCGGTTGGGCAGACCGGTGAGCCCGTCGTGGAACGCGTCGTGGATGAGCTGCTCCTCGAGTGCTTTGCGCTGGGTGATGTCGATGGCGGTGACCACGGAAAAACGCAGCCGGCCCACCCGGTCGCGCAGGGGGGTCAGGGACCAGGCCAGGTGGGGCTGGGCGCCGTGGCGCGTCAGCCAGGAGTTCTCGTGCTGGTTTCCGCTCGCCTCGGAGGGCTGCATGGCGATGATCTCCCTCACGGCCTCGGAGTCCTGCGGCGAGATGAAGGCTTCCCAGAAGAGCCTTCCCACGGCATCGGCGGTGGCGAAGCCCGTCAGGTGGCCGGCGGCGCGGTTGAAGCGGACGATCCGGCCGCCGGGATCGAGCACGACCATGAGCATGTCGGTGGAATCCAGGACCGCGTCGGTGAAGCTGCGCTCCTCGCGGAGGCCCTCCTCCGCCCGGCGGCGCTCGGCGGCCTCGATCGAGAGCGCCGCCAGATCGGCGATCGAGGAGGCGCACTCCTGGTCCTCGAGCGGCCACTCGCGTGGGGCGCCGACGTGTTCGTGACGGACGAGTCCGACCAGGTTTCCGTGGAGTCGGATCGGGGCGTCCATCATCGAGAAGATGCCCAGCGGCTTCAGATACGGCTCCGCGAATTCCGCGGTACGCGGATCCCGGCGCGCCTCCGACGCGGCGACCACGCGGCTTTCCTCGAGCGCGGCGAAATAGCGGGGGAAATCGCGGGACCGGATGACGGTGCCTTCCTTTTCGAAGGCGCCGCGGGATTTCGTGTAGAGGGTCGCACAGCGGATCTCGGAATGGTCCGCATTGAAGAGCCAGATCCCCACCCGCTCGATCTCCAGCGTGGCCGCGGCCCCCTCGCAGAGCCGTCGCAGGGACTCGGCGGGGTCGGAGCTGTCCCGCTTTGCCAGCTCCAGGAGGGCGCTTTGGAACCGCGAAAGCTTGTCGAGGTGGCGGCGGAGGGCTTCCTTCGATCGGCGGCGTTCGGCGGCATATCGGACGGCGCGGACGAGGAGGAAGGGATCGAAAGAGCCTCGGACCAGGAGGTCCTGGGCCCCGTGCTGGGCGGCCTGGGAGGGGGTGCAGATGTCGGCACTGGGGGCGTAGGCGATGACCGGAAGGCTTCGGGCTTCGCGGCGGAAGGAGTCCAGGGCGTCGAGCCCGGCCCCGACGTCCAGGATGGCGACGTCCTGGGCGTCGCGGCCGTGCAGGGCAAGGGCCTCGGGAACCGACGAGGTGCGGGCGATCTGAAAGTTCAAAACGGATTTTACTGTCTCCAGGGTAGCGGCAATGAGGAGGGTGTCGGCCTCCTCGCCGAGCACGAGGAGGACGCGGTACGGAGTGGAGACGTCCGTGCGGGTGCTGTCCATGGCCGCTTCGCTTCGCGAGAAGTATACCCCGGCTCATCAAAAATGGGTCAGGGTTTCAGGCTCGCGCGCCGACTTCAATCCTTTCGCGATATTCCCGTCTGCCAGGACGCGAATTCCAGCACCGCCCGGCAGTGGGGGCAGATGTAGGCCCGTTCAAAGACTCGGTGCTGGATTTCCCTTTCGCTGCGGACCAGATTCTCCCAGGAGACCGGCTTCTTGCAGTGCTTGCAGACTGCGGTGTGATCTGGGAGCCGGACGGGATCCATGCCTCCCATTCTCCCGGCAGGAGCGACGCGAGGCAAACAAAAAAGCCCCGGCGGGGAGTCCCGCCGGGGCTTCGATGGATCTCGGGTCGGACTACTTCGAATGATGCCGGTGATGTTTGCGGCCGTGGTGCTTCTTCCGGGCGCCGTGCTTCTTCGGCGATGCGTCTTTATGCGCGGCGGGCGCCGACATCAGCATGGACGCGCTCGCCGGAGCGGCGTGCTTCGAGGACCGGTGCTCCGCGGCGGCCGCGCCCGTGGCGGCCACTCCCGCGAGCAAGACAGCGGCGGCACCGGCGATCAGGAATCTATTCATGGCTCCCCCTTCCCAGCTGGATCCAAAAGGCACACCGCGTGCCCGGCGGGGAACGACTCAACTCGTTCGCCAGGGTCTACATCGGCGGGAAAGGGGGATGACCTTTACTGAAAATCGAAGACTTCCACCCGCAACCAGTTTTTCTTGTTGCGCTTGATGAAGACTTGGTGGCTCGCCGCCTCCTGGTAGGCGTCGTGGTCCGCCACGCTCTCGAAGCAGACCGTGAGACCCACGTCATACGTGGCATTGATGACATCGCGGGCCTCGGTCTTGGCCGGCATGCCCGCCCAGAGGTGTTTGACCGTGGGGGTGTCGAGGTACTTCTGGGCATCCTTGAGCGTCTGTTTGGCCGCCCCCTTGGGGGCGTTCTTCTTCATCCAGAAAAAAACCGTGTGAACCAGCATCGCGGCCTCCTAAAATGAGCGGGCAATTTACCTGCCGGGGGGTTTTGGGGGAAGCATTAAGCATCAAGCGTGGTGCCGTCCGGAGGCTTTCAGGCTTCGGGGTCGAGGTTCGTGCTGGAGGGATTCCGATGATCCGGGTTCCGGTCCTGCTGCTGTGGCTCCTGGTCGCGCTCCGGCAGGAGCAGAAGCTCCCTCCCCAGCCTCCCTACCAGACACGGGAGCAGCATGACCCCAACGGCATCAACAAATGGTACCTCGGACGGGAAATCGCCCATTTCATGGGACCCGGCGGCATCCCGTGGCTCGACCGCCCGGAACGCGAGGACGAGGAGCAGCCCGCGAAGGTGATCGAGGCTCTGGAGCTGAAGGGGGGCGAGGTCATCGCAGACCTCGGCGCGGGGTCCGGCTACTTCACGTTCCGCCTGGCGCCCAAGGTCGGCGAGACGGGAAAGGTCCTCGCGGTCGAGATCCAGGACGAGATGATCGGGGAGCTCAAGAAGCGGATCGAGAAGAACAAGGTGACGAACGTCGAAACGGTCAAGTGCACGGAGAGCGATCCGAAACTGCCCGAGGCCTCGGTCGACATCGTCCTCATGGTCGACGTCTACCACGAGATCGCGTTCCCTTATGAGGTGATGACGGCGATCCGCAAGGCGCTCAAACCCGGGGGCCGGGCCGTCTTCATCGAGTACCGCAAAGAGGATCCCAAGGTCCCGATCAAGGAAGTCCACAAGATGTCGATCGAGCAGCTCAAGAAGGAGATGGCGGTCGTCGGGCTGGACCACCTGAGGACGGTCGACACGCTTCCGCGCCAGCACATCGCGATCTTCGGGAAGCCGAAGGGGTGACGCCGGCTACCAGCGGGTCTCCTGCAGGAGCAGCTCGCTGGCCTCCTCGTGCGGGATGGGCTTGGAGAAGAGCCAGCCCTGGCCGTACCCGCACTTCAATCGGCGCAGAAGGGCCAGCTGATCGGAGCTTTCGATCCCCTCGGCGATCACCCTCATGCCCAGGTTGTGCGCCAGGGTCACGATGGCCTGAACGATTTCGTGTCCCTCCGCCTTGGGGCCCAGGCGGCTCACAAACGACCGGTCGATCTTCACCGCGTCGATCGGGAAACGCTGCAGGTAGCTGAGGGAGGAGTACCCCGTGCCGAAGTCGTCGAGGTAGATGCGCGCGCCGAGTTTTCGCATCTCGCCGAGCATCGCTCCGGCCGTGGACGTATTGTCGATCAGAACGCCTTCGGTGATCTCGATCCCCAGGCTCTCACCGGGGAGGCCGCTGTCGGTGATCGCGCCTCGAATCGTATCGACCAGGTCCGAGTGGTGGAACTGCTTGGCGGAAAGGTTGACGCTCACCGTCAGTCGGTCCCCATCGGGATACTTCTGCTGCCAGGTTCGGACTTCGTGGCAGGCGCGGCGCAGCACCCAGCGGTCGATCGCGATGATGAGACCCGCGTCTTCGGCCACGCCCATGAAGTCGAAGGGCGACACCAGTCCGCGCTCCGGGTGCTGCCACCGGACCAGGGCCTCGAACCCGTCGATGCGGCCCGTGGCCAGGGACACGATGGGCATGTAGAAGACGCGGAACTCCTCGCGCTCGATCGCCTGGCGCAGCTCGTTTTCGATCTTGAGGAGGCTCACCGCGCGGGCGTGCATGGCGCTGTCGAAGACCTCGTGCCGCGCGCGACCCTCGGACTTGGCGCGGTACATCGCGGTGTCCGCGTCGCGGAGCACGTCCTCGGCCTTTTCGTAGCCCGTCTGGCTCATGGCGATGCCGATCGAGGCCGTGCTGACGACTTCCTGGTTTTCGAGCTTGATGGGATTCTTGAGCGAGGTCTGGATGCGCTCGGCCACCCGGACCGCGTCTCCGGGCTCCGTGACGTCCTCCAGGAGGACGGCGAATTCGTCGCCCCCGAGGCGGGCGACCGTATCGCCGGGGCGCACCGCCTGCTCGAGGCGGCGGGAGGTCTCGACCAGGAGCTGGTCGCCCGCGCTGTGGCCCATGCTGTCGTTGACGAGTTTGAAGCGGTCGAGGTCGAGGAAGAGGACGCCGAAAAGGCGGTCCTTCTCCCGGCGGGAGTGGCGGATGCGGTGGCTCAGGCGGTCGACGAACAGCGTGCGGTTGGGGAGGCCGGTGAGGGCGTCGTGCAGCGCGTCGTGGATCAGCTGCTCCTCGGCGAGCTTGCGCTGGGTAGTGTCCGACTGCGCCCCGACCATGCGGTAGGCGCGGCCGCTCCCGTTGCGGACGGCGAGCCCGCGGCTGAGGACCCAGCGATAGCCGCGGTCCTTGTGGCGCATGCGGTGCTCGCTCTCGAAAGTCGGCGAGCGGCCTTCGAGGTGGTCCTGAAGGAGGGACTGGACCTGGGCGAGGTCGTCAGGGTGGACACGGCGGAACCATTCGAAGGGCGTGTTTCCGATGTCCTCGCCCTCGCAGCCGAGCATGGCCTTCCAGCGCTCGGAGTAGTAGACCTCGTTCGTCTTGAGGTTCCAGTCCCAGAGGCCGTCGTTGACGCTCTGGGCGGCGAGGGCGTAGCGCTCTTCGCTCGCACGGAGGGCTTCTTCGGCCTGCTTGCGCTCGGTGATGTCCACGGCCATGCCCCCGATGAAGCGCTGGCCGGCACCGGCATCGACGGGGAACTGGAGGAGCCACCAGTGCTGCCGGACCTTGTCGGCCCCCGACAGCGTTTCGTAGAGCTGGCGGGGCTTTCCGGATTCCAGCACGGCGCGGTCGTTTTCGGCGAGCTGGCGGGCGGTGTCGCTGGTCCAGGGTTCGGGACCGCTCTTGCCGACGAGGTCGCCGTGGCGGACGTTGAAGGTCAGCTCGTAGGGGGCGTTCACGTAGATGTATCGCCCCTGATCGTCCTTGATCCACGCGACGGTGGGGCTGTTGTCCATGAAGGCCTTGAAGCGCTGCTCGCTTTCGAGGAGCTGGGCGGCAAACTGGTCGGTCGAGCGCCGGTGCAGGACGCCGACCATGATGACGATGGCGGGGGTGATGGCGGCCAGCACGACCAGCCGTTCGAGGTCGTCGGGATCGTACCGAAAGGGGTGGCCTTGCCGGGAGAAGGCGAGGGCGAAGTAGATCCAGGCGATGCCGGCGCTGGTGAGGCCCGGGCGGAGGCCGCCGGCGAAGGCGGAGAAGGCGACGACCAGGACGAGCATCGAGGAGGAACCCTGGGGGGAGAATCCATGGCTGGCCAGGAGCGCCAGGGCTCCGGCAGTGGCGGCGGTGAGCAGCGGACCGCCGACGCGGCTCCAGTTGGCGCTTCGAATGACATTGAGTGCGGGCTTGATCATGATCCCCGATTCTTCCCCGATTCCAGGCCCATAAATTATATCCGCGGACGACGAAATGGCGGCATCCCCGCACGATTGCATGAGGAATAATCGAAGAGGGTATGAATTAAATAGAACCTCTCAGGGTCCGATCTAGCCGCCCGCGCGCTTGGATCTGAACCCGTACTCGCGGAGCGCCAGTTCCAGCGCGTCCCGGTGGTCGCCCTGAAGCTCGATCGTGAAGCCCTTGACGGCGCCTCCGGTCCCCAGGCGGCGCTTCAGGTCCCGCGCCAGGGACTCCAGGTCGAAGCCCCCCTTGGGGAATCCCTCGAGGATCACGAGCTCGCGCCCGCCGCCCCTCTTCTCGCGCCGCATCTTGATGGTCTCCGAGCGGACCTTCGGCGCCGGAGCGGCGGCCGTCGCCGCAGGGGCCGGATCGGCCGGACCGGGCGGCAGCGGCGGACACGGACAGGTCGGCGGCGGGAGCTTCCCGCATTGGGGACAGGGAATCGCCAGCGGCATCCCAGGAATGATAGCGATCCGGGTCCCGGCTGGCCAGCGACTCCTTCGAAGGGCCCTTGCTCGGGGGATTCCGCGTGTCCCCGCCGACGACCGTTCCGGAGAGGTCGTGGGGCCGTTCAGGCCAGGTCGAACAGAAGAACCTCGGCGTCGCCGGCCGATCCCAGTTCCAGAGCCTTCTCCCCGCTCACCGAGGCTCCGTCGCCGGGATTCAGGATCTGTCCGTTCAGCGACACATTGCCGCGGGCCACCTGGACCCAGCTGAAGCGGCCGGGCTTCAGGACATGCTTCGCCTTGCCGCCCTTCGAAAGCAGGGCGCTATACACGTC
Organism: Planctomycetota bacterium; assembly: GCA_035309205.1. GTDB lineage: Bacteria > Planctomycetota > MHYJ01 > MHYJ01 > JACPRB01 > JACQFK01. The sequence continues at coordinate 7,094 of DATGFI010000255.1, forward strand.
GACGTCCTGATGGATGGTCAGCGACCCCTCCCGGCCGTTGCGCGAGGCGACCAGCCGGAGCCGGTTCCTCCGTTCCTCCTCGGGGAAGGTTTTCTGCTCGTATCCGGGCTTCAGGTTCTTCCTGTCCGGAAGGATCCAGATCTGGAGAAAGTGGACAGGCTCGGAATCCGACGGATTGTATTCGCTGTGGAGCACGCCCGTGCCGGCGCTCATCCGCTGGACCTCGCCCGGTCGGATCACCGACGACGTGCCCATGCTGTCCTTATGCTCGAGGGAGCCCTCCAGAACGTAGGATAGGATTTCCATGTCGCGGTGGGGATGCGTCCCGAAGCCCTGGCCGGGCTCGACGCGGTCTTCGTTGATGACGCGGAGCGTCCGGTAGCCCATCTGATCGGGATCATGGTAGTCGGCGAATGAAAACGTGTGACGCGAGTCCAGCCAGCCGTGCCGGGCATGGCCGCGGTCATTCGCGTTGCGAATCGTGATCATGAATCTATTCCTTAGCTGCTAATAGGCCGCCGCGCAGGGCGGTGGTCGAGGGTGGCGAAGTCGGACGCCAGGTTGAGGGCGTATTCCCGCCCCGGGTGGGGTATTCGTCCCCACCCTAGAAGCCGGCGCGGCTGACCCGGAGACATCGCTTTGACCATCGTCAGGGGGCTCATCAACCCTCCTCATTTCCTTCGATCCTCCTTCACAACCCGGGATGGGGCATCTATATTCCTTGGAAATAGCTTC
>DATGFI010000256.1:0-4436 GCA_035309205.1 Planctomycetota bacterium
GAGCCCCGGACGGCGTCGGCGCGCTCCCAGCTCCCGCGGAAGACCTCCGTCCACTTCTCCGGGGCCGTCGATTCGGGAACCTGGTCGGCCGGCGCGAGCTGCTCGACCAGCCCGGCGCCGCAGTCGGCGCAGCGATCGAATCCGGCTCGGTATTCCGAACGGCACTGGGGACAGAAAGGCACCGGTTCAAGATATCGTGGGCGCTCGGTTCCGGCAACGAAAGGACCCGTCGGGGGCGGCTCCCGCTCGCGGCCCCGGCCGGGGAACGGCTTCCCGCTAGTTGCCCGCCGTCGTGAAGGACCAAGTCCGGAGCCACGGCTTGCCCGTGACCCGGGCCGCGATCGCCACCGTGTACGTCGTCGACGGCCGGAACCGCTCCTGGGCGATCAGGCCGATCGTGTTGCGCTGATAGTCCGCCGCCGCCGGCTTCTCGGGCGAGGAAAGCCAGATCGCCAGGTCCCTTCCCTCCGGGTCCTTGAGCGACGCTTTCACGTCCTTGACGAGCGCGCCTTCCGAAAAGATGGCGGTGATCGGATAGCCGGCCTTCTTGTCGGCCGACTCGGGGATCGGATCGGGGATTTCCGGGCTGAACGCGAGCGGCACGTCTTTTTGACCCTCCGCCGGATAGAGCACGACCGGCGCGTCCTTCCCCACGCCCAGGCCGCTGGTCGCGTCGAGCACCGACGTCACCGACGCCGGTCCGCCGCGGGCCAGGCCGTATCCGACCTTCCGGAGCCGAGATTGGAGAAGAGGGATCCGGTGGAGGAGGGAGCCGATCCAGCCTTCCACCGCGTCGGGGCCTTCCTTGCCCAGGAAGATCACCGCCGCCTTCCCCGCCCGCTCCCCCTCCTTCGAATAGCCCGGAAGCTTCGGGTCTTCGGTGTGCAGACCCAGGCCTTGCGCGGAGGGCTGATCCACGTTCCGCACGAGGTAGGCCGCGTGCGCCGAGCAGCCCTTCGAAAGGAGCGGATCGGCGGCGACCGTTTCGAGTCCTGCGGCCCGGCGATGGGCGTTGAGCCGCTCCAGCACCGGACCCAGGTCCGGATCGGACGCCGACTGCGCCAGCGCCAGAAGCATGGCCAGGATCATGCCGGATGATACCATGGACGCGCATGATCCCCACGGCCTGCGGCATCCTCGCTGGCGGCGCCAGCCGGCGCATGGGGCGAAACAAGGCCCTGCTCCCCTTTCGCGGGAAGCCGCTCCTTCGTCACCAGCTCGACCTGCTGTCGCCGCTGTTTTCCGAGATCCTCCTGAGCGCGAATGACCCTGCGCCCTTCTCGGCGTTCGGGCTACGCGTCGTTCCCGACCTGTTCGCCGAGCCCTGTTCGCTGTCGGGCATCCACGCGCTGCTCAAAGCCGTGACGGCGCCCCGCCTCTTCGTCGTCGCCTGCGATCTTCCGTTCCTGAACCCGGCCCTGATCCGGAAGCTGCTGGAAGTCCCGGGGGGCTTCGACGTGATCGTTCCGAAGTCCGACCAGGGCCTGGAGCCCCTGCACGCGATCTATGCGCGGACCTGCATCCCCGCGATCGAGCGGGCGGCGGCGGACGGGAACTGGAAGATCAGCCGCTTCTTCCCGGGGCTCTGGGTGGACACCGTGCCGATCCGCGACGACGACTGGCTCGTCGAAGGGCGCTCGCCCTTCCTCAATGCCAATACGCCCGAGGACTGGCGCCGCGCTGAGTCATGATGTCCCAGTTCCCCGCCTCCGGGAGCACGCAGCGCTGGCCCGGCGCTTGCTCCCAGGAATTAGATTGAATGACGCGTAGGGTCGTGCTAGACTCGCGCCCCGACCCGGTGAACAGGTAAGGAGGGGAGTTTGGGTCAGGCCGCCGCCGCCCTGAAGTCCATCTACGAGCCCATCCAGGGCGAAATCGACCGCTTCGAGGACAAGCTCTCCCGCGAATTGGCCCACGACAACCCCTTCGTGACCCAGCTCCTCAAGCATTCGACCAAGTTCCAGGGGAAGCGCGTCCGCCCGGCCCTGCTCCTGCATTCGGCCCACATCCTGGGCGGAGAAGTGACCGACGTGCACATTTCCCTTTCCGCCGTGGTCGAGATGCTGCACACGGCGACCCTGGTCCATGACGACGTCCTCGACGAGGCCCTCATCCGCCGCCAGGTGAAGACGCTGAACAACGTCTGGGGCAACGAAGCCTCGATCCTCTTCGGCGACTACCTGTTCGCCAAGGCCTACACGCTGGCCGCGAAGATCCACAACCGGGACGCCAACATGATCCTCGCCAAGACGGTCGAGGAGATGTGCGTCGGCGAACTCTGGCAGATCTCGACCAAGTTCAATTTCGACCTGGACGAGGACCAGTACTGCAAGGTCATCTACGGCAAGACCGGGTCCCTCTTCGCGACGGCCTGCCGCCTGGGGAGCGTCGACAGCGCCGCCCCCGCGGCCCAGGTCGACGCCCTGGCCAACTACGGCGCCTGCTTCGGCACGGCCTTCCAGATCATCGACGACTGCCTGGACATCACGGGCGACGAGTCCGAAATGGGGAAGTCGCTGGGCACGGACCTGGAGAAAGGCAAGCTGACGCTGCCGGTCATCAAGCTCCTGCGGGAGCTGCCGTCCCGCGAGCGGAAGGACCTGCAGGACCTCATCGTCTCCAAGAACGGGGCCGACAAGAAGTCCGTGGTCCTCAAGATGATCCGCGAGCGCGACATCCTGGCCTACTGCACGCGCCGGGCGACCGAATTCGTCGAGGACGCGAAGTCGGGCCTGCGGCAGCTTCCGGATTCCCTCCACGTCGAGGCCCTGGTCAGCCTGGCGGACTTCGTCCTGGACCGCCGCATCTAGGAAGTTTCCGGCCCGCCGCCCCCCCCCTTTTTCCCCTGCCCCGCCCGCCTCGTCCGGCGCTTTGTTCCGCCGGAGGCCGTCTCCTCTTTGTGGTTTCCCCGGCGCCGTGCTATCATCGATCCGGATGAAGCTCGTGAAGACGGACGAAGCGCGGGTGGGCCAGAAGGCCGCGCGCGACGTCACCGACCTTCGCGGCAACCTTCTCTTCAAGGCGGGGACCGAGCTCACGCCCGAGCTCCTCGAGACCTGCAAACAGCGCACGATCTCGCATCTCTTCATCGAGGAGTCCGTCGGGGACGGGCCCAAGTCGCCGGTCGAGGTCCAGGCCCAGAAGGAGTCGGTCCTCCGGGAGATCGACCGCACCTTCGCCGGCCTGGAGGGCAACGCGACCATGTCGGCGCTCAAGGAGGCCTCCCGGCGTTATCTGACGGCCAAGCTGAACAAATAGACCCCATGGCTGAACCCAACCCGCACCAACTCGTCCAGGAAAAAGTCCGAAAACTGGTGGACCGGATCCAGGGCCTTCCGACCCTCCCGGTCATGATGACGAACATCAACCAGATGATCCTCAATCCGCGCACCTCCCCGAAGGAGGTGGCGCACATCATCTCGAACGACCCTTCGCTCACGTCGAAGGTCCTGCGCGTCGTGAACTCGTCGTTCTACGGATTTCCGAACCGCATCACGACGATCACCCATGCGATCGTCATCCTGGGCTTCAACACCATCAAGTCCATCGTGCTCTCGTCGACGATCTTCGACGTCTTCCGCCGCACGGTGAAGCCGGGCGACTTCGACCGCACGCAGTTCTGGAAGCACTCGATCGGCTGCGGCGCCGCCGCCAAGGCCATCGGCCGCCGACTCAACTACCCCATGCTCGAGGAGCTGTTCATCGCGGGACTGCTCCACGACGTGGGCAAGATCGTGATGGACCAGTACATGCCCGAGAAGTTCGCGGAGGTGATCCAGACCGTCCACACCCGCGACTGCCTGATCTCGGAAGCGGAGATGCACGTCCTGGGCGCCACGCACGCCGACGTGGGCGCCTGGCTCTTCGAGAAGTGGAACCTGTCCAAGGGCCTGATCGAGACCACGCGCTGCCACCACAACCCGGCCCTGGCCGGGGAGAACCAGAAGCTGGCGGAGGTGATCCACCTGGCCGACATCCTGATCCGCGCCATGCGCTTCGGCAACGGCGGCGACAACAAGATCCCCGTGATCAGCGAGACGGCCTGGAAGTCGCTCGGGCTGCAGCACTCCGATTTCGACGACCTCTTCGTCCAGACCAACGCGGAGATCGAGCGGGCCATGATTTTCCTCGATTTCATCAAATAGCCGTGCCGTTCGACCCGACCAAGTCCGATTCCAGCATCACCCGGGCCGACTCGGGAATCTTCCGGGCGATGCAGCAGTCGCCAGAGGCGATCGAGCTCCAGGACGTCGTCTCCCGGATGTTCCTGATCCAGGACGTCGGCGAACTCACGAAGGTCCTTTCCGAAGCCGCGATCCGCTACACCAAGGCGCGCTCGATCTCCGTGTTCCTCCGCGGAGACGACGGCGTCTTCACCGGAGGGGACCCGGCGCTTCTTCCCGAAAAGACGGTGCTCGATTACGTCCTCGAGGAGG
>DATGFI010000257.1:0-3505 GCA_035309205.1 Planctomycetota bacterium
GGCGTGCCGCCGGGGCAGGGGTCCAACGAGGTCGTCCAATACGACCTGAACGGCAACGTGCAGAAGACCTTCACGGTGGGCGGGCATACGGACGGAATCATGGCCTTTGACAGCAATACGATCTGGGTGATGTCCAACGAGGACTCCGGTCCCTACCTGACCGTCATCGATGTGCGCCCGGGGGGACTCCAGAAGGTGTACCAGCCCAAGGCGGGTACGCTGACCCACGGCGGCGGGCTCGACGACATGGTGATGATCGCCGGCGTCGTTTATGTGACCGCTTCCAATCCCGCCTTGACGCCCGTGGGCGTGCCCCCGGTGCAGACCAACCAGAACACCGCCGTTTACACCTGCGCGCTCGATGCGGACGGGATCCATTTCGATCTTGCCCCGGTCGTGGCGGGCAACGCCTCGTCGACGGACATTCCCAGCGGCAGCCCCGTGAGCCTGAATCTGACCGATCCGGATTCCGAGGAGGTCGATCCCAGCGGCCGATTGGTGGTCGACAGCCAGGCGGACAGTCTTCTCCTCTTCATCAAGAATCCTCAGTTCCCCGTGGCCGACCAGACCAGAACGAGTCTGCCGCTCACGCTCTTCGGCAATCCGTGGCAGGTGGACGATACCCGGTTTGCGCCTTCGAGCAGATCGTACCTGCTCGTCTGCGATACCGGCGCAAACGTGATCTATCGCGTCGATGCCACCGCCGGCTTTGTGCCCGGCGCCGCCTATAGCGCCAGTGGAGGAGGGGTCTACAGCCTCGACCTGGGGACGGGATTCCTATCCCCTCTCGTCGTGGGGATGAAGACGCCTCATGGGATGCGCTTCGTGCCCCCGACTCCGCTTCCCGTTCCTTCGCCGGTCCAGGTCCTCCAAAACAGCCTCGCCGTCTCCGTCTTTGCGCATGGGCCGGACGGATGTTCGAAGCCGGATTCCATTGTCCAGATGGGAACCAGCGTTTATGTCGCCTACCAGAATGGCTTGAACCCCGACGGAACCAATCCCGGCGGAGTTCCGGCCGGGCAGGGCGCCGATCAGATCGTCCAATATGATCTCGAGGGCAATCTCCAGAAAATCATCCAGATCCAGGGTCACAACGACGGTTTGCTTGCGTTCAATGCCACCACGCTGTGGGCCATGTCCAACGAGGACTCCGGGCCGATCCTGACCATCATCGATACGACCGGAGTGGCGCCGACCAAGGTGCTGACTCCCAAAGTAGCCCTGACCCATGGGGGCGGTCTCGACGATATGGTCCTGATCGGCGGCGTGGTCTACGCTTCCGCGTCCAATCCCACGAATCTCACGGCCGCAGGGGTCAATAATCAGCCGGCCATCGTGAAAATCACGTTGGATGTGGACGGGACCCACTTTGATACGGCGACCGTGCTGCTGGGGAACGCCACGACGAACGATGCGGTCCCCGTCACGCTCAATCTGCTGGATCCGGATTCCGAGGCTATCGATCCGAGCGGGAATCTTGTGCTGGATAGCCAGTCGGACAGCCTCCTGGTGACCATCCACAATCCCGGAGTTGCCCAGACCGTGACCTCCTTGAGCCTGACCTTGTTCGGGAATCCGTGGCCCGTCGATGACACGCGCTTCGTGCCTCCCGCAGGGCCGCTCGGGAAGACGTTCATGCTCGTCGTCGATACAGGAGCCAACCTGATCTATCGCGTGGATGCGCCCGGGGGCTGGACGACCGGGGCGGCCTTCAGCAACAGCGGGGGCGGCGTCTACGCTCTGGATTACACCACGGGCATCCTGACTCCTGCCATCGGGGGGATGACTTCCCCCCACGGCATGCTCTTCATCGCACAGTAATGGCTGCGGATCGGCGCCCTCTTCATCCTCTCCGCGGGGGTGAAGAGGGTTGCCGGTCACGCCCGGCAAGAAGCGTCCCCGTGCCGGTCCCGGAGGTAGCCTGGCGTCCGGCGAAGGAGGGGCATCTTGGATCCCGCGAGCCCACGGGGATCAGGGTCCTCGACGAGGCTGCCTTCGAGAGGCGGAGTCCGGATCAGGCGGCTTATTTTTCAATGACCGCACGCACCCGCTCGGCGGTGTCGATCACGACCGAAGTCCCCTCGACGTAGAAGTCCAGCCCGTACGGCCGGGAGACGGCCATGAGGAGCGATTTCGTCGTCAACGCTTTCGCAAAGAGGTGGACCCGGCGCTCGGAAGGGACCCGAACATCCGCCTTGATGCCGGCCTGCCCCAGGATCTCCTGGATCAGGAGTCCTCGGGCGGCGATGTCGACGGGCTTGGCCAGCATCTGACGCTGCGGCTCCGAGAGAGCCTGCAGCTCCGCTCCTGAAGCTTCATCCGTCATCCAGATCCCCTTCTCATCGAGGATCCGCCGCCGTGTCCGGCGGCAGCGCTGGGCGGCAGGGGGATCGAAGACCCGGGCGGCCTCTCGCAGGGGGTAAAGGGCTTCCGCCCCGATCTTGAGGAGCGACTGCTCCGCGGGCCCCTGCCGGGAAGCATCATCGGAGGCGAGGTCGGACAGGAGCGTCTCGAGTTCCCGCGCCTTCTCGGGGCTCGTCCAGGCGGGACCGCTCCAGGGGGTCGAAAGAAAGGGGGCATCGTCGCTCGTCGCGAGCGCCACGTCTCCGACCAGGACGAGCCGCATCCTCTCGCGGACGAGCATCTGGCTGAGGGCATCGAGGGCCGTGAACCCGAAGAGGGCGGCCTCCTTGGCGTCTTCGGGCCGGGTCCGGGCGGCATCGAAGCCGACGGAGACCCCGAAGTTCTTCATCAGCGACTCGCTCAATTGGAGGAGGGGCCCTTCTTCATAGACCGTGCGCATCGGCATGCCCCGGAGCCGGGCCTGGGCCGGCGAAGTGCCCAGGATGGGCGCCGGCCGATAGAGACGGCCGAGGAGTTCCCCGGCGGCGGACCGCAGCTGAGCCTGGGGAGAGTCGAGGGCCTCCCATAGGGCAGGTTCGGCTCCGAAGCCCAGCCTCCCGAGCGCGGCGGAGGCCTGATCGCGCTCCTCGGGGTCTTTGCTCCCGAGTTTGGCGACCAGCGTCTTTCCCTCGGACGAGTCCCGGAGCACCCGGACGGGGGCCGCGCGGTAGGTGGAGGGGCCCTCCGAGGAGGCCTTTATCCAGACCGTGCTGCCCCGCGCTTCGTAGGTGCGTCCTCGGGGCTCAAGGAGGAGCCGGAGGGCGCCGTCCATCACGATGTCCTGGACTTTGAAGCTGATCAGCTCGCCCGCCATCGGTTCGGCGGAAGGATCAATCGCGAACGGCCGACCCAGGACCGTCTCCAGATGTCGCAGCAACGGCCGCAGGGGGATGTTCTGGAGATCGATCGTGGCCCGGACCTGGTGCGTCAGCTGCTGGACGGCAAGATCGCCGGTCGACGGCGCGGCCTCCCCTCGGACGAGGGCGGGATCGAGCCCCTCCTTTTCCAGGCGTTCGGCCGCGGCCTCGCCGAAGGATTTCAAAGCTTCCAGGGCCATCGCCTTCCGGGCCTTCGACGGGCTCCGGAATTCGGCCATGAGGCG
>DATGFI010000258.1:0-3052 GCA_035309205.1 Planctomycetota bacterium
CCTCACCGGAACCGAAGGCATTCTCATCCCCGGGGGGAAGGCCCTGCGGGAAGGGGATCCGGTTCGCCTCGTAGAGGTACCCAAGTCCCCTCCCACGAAAACCGCCGACGGAGGTTCGCGATGAGCCTCGCCCAGGGCCAGCGTTTCACGGCCGGGATCCTCACGGCCGGGCTCTTCGTCCTCGGGGGCTGTTATGCGGCCGAGCCCCCGCTGCCCGAGTCGGTCTTCCAGGAAGCCACTGCAGGAGGCCGGACGCCCCGCGAGGAGCCGTCGAAGCCCGCGCTGGAGACCCATCCGATCGATCTGGGGACGGCACTCCGGATCGCCGCCGGCACCCACCTCGACATCCTCGAAGCGCGGGCCCGGGTGCGGGAGGCTCAGGGCAATGCCCAGGCCGCCGACGGCTACCTCCTTCCGATTCTGAGCGCCTGCGGCACCTGGGGTCGGACTGAGGGGACCGTCCAGGCGTCGTTCGGCAATCTGGGCGAGGTCAAGTTCGGGTCGGTGAGCGCCCTGGGAACCGTGCAGATCTCGGCGAACGTCGGCCAGTCCATCTATCAGGATCTGGCCTCCCATCGTTTGGCCGAAGCGTCGATGGAATTCGAGCTCGCCCAGGTCCAGCGGACGCTGCTCGAGGTGGCCCAGGACTACCTGGTCCTCGTCGAAGCCGACGTGACGGTGAGGCTGAACGAACAGTTCGTCCAGGAGACCCAGGGCCTGGTCCGCTACACGGCGGCCCGCGAAACGCAGGGAGTCGGCTCCGCCCTCGATACGGAGCGGGCCCGGACGCAGGCGGCCGAAGCCGAGCAGAGGCTGCTCGTGGCGCGAAACGAACGCCAGCGTCGATCGAAGACCCTCGCACAGGCCCTCCGCCTCGATTCGTCGATCGACCTGAGTCCCCTCGACAAGGACCTGGCTCCGGCGACGCTCGTCGCTCCCGCCGAGACCCTGCAGAATTGGCTGGGAAGGGCGGCCGAGCACCGGCCGGAGACGCGGGCCTTCCGGTTGGGCCGCGAGGCGGCGGAGCAGGAAGCCAAGGCGACCCGCTGGTCCGTTTGGGGTCCCCAGGTTTCTGCGGGATACCTGGGAGGCGGCCTGGGCCGTACCGCCAGCTCCGTGGACGAACGGGAGAGCTGGCTCCTGGGCGTCGGGTGGACCCTGTCGTTCGGGGGACCCGGCCGCATCGAGGCCGCCGACGCGCGCCTCCAGCAGGCGGATATCCAGTTCCAGCGCTTCCAGGATCACCTGCTCGCCTCCGTGGCCGGCGCCTATCAGGACGTCGTCCTGTCCCGGGACCGGATCGACCCGGCGAACCGGGAACGGATCGCGGCGGAGAAGGCGCTTCGCCTGGCGCGGGTGAATTTCGAAGGAGGAGTGCTTCCGGAGAACGACCTCCTTCTGGCCGAGCTGGCGGCCGACCAGGCCCGTCAGAAGCAGCTGACCGCGGTCAGCCGCTACAACCAGTCTCAGCTGGAGCTTCTGGCGGAGTCCGGAGTCGCCTCGGCCGACGCCTATGTGGGCGGCGCCGGAACCAAGTGAACGAAACCCCCAGAAGCCGCGTCTCGATTCCTAGCGCGGCGGCCTAGAGGACAACTATGGACATCATTCAGGCGGCCCTTCGACGCCCCATCACGGTGATGGTGATCATCCTGGGCATCATGCTGACGGGAGCCGGGGCGCTCCTGCGCATCCCCCGGGACATCTTTCCCAACCTCGAGGTGCCCGTCATCTACGTCGCCCAGCCCTTCGCGGGGATGGATGCATCGCAGGTGGAAGGATATATCACCTACCGCTACGAAGTAGGCTTCCTCTACGTCAGCGGCATCGAGCACATCGAATCGAAATCCGCCCAGGGACTGGCCCTGATCAAGCTCCAGTTCCAGCCCGGGACCGACATGGCCAACGCCATGGCGGAAACCACGAACCAGATCCAGCGCGCGCAGAGGTACATGCCGCAGGGCACGGTGCCGCCCTTCGTCATCCGTTTCGACGCGGGCAGCGTCCCGGTCGGAAACCTGGTCTTCTCGAGCGAGACCCGCGGCGAGACGGAAATGCAGGATTATGCCGTGAACCTCGTCCGGCCCATGTTCGCGTCGCTCAAGGGCATTTCCGCGCCGCCGCCCTTCGGCGGGAGCGAGCGCTCGATCGTGATCCATCTGGATCCGGACCGGCTGCGCGCGCACAACATGTCCGCCATGGAGGTGGTCAACGCGCTGGACATCACGAACATCATGAGCCCCTCGGGGAACGTCTGGATCGACAAATCCATGCCCGCGGTCGCCCTGAATACGGCGGTCACCGGCGTGAAGGAATTGGCGAACGTTCCGATTCGGCTGGGGGTGAATCCCACGGTCTACATGCGCGACGTGGCGACGGTCGAGGACGCGGCGACGATCGAGACGGGCTATGCCCTGGTGAACGGTCGCCGCACCGTCTACATTCCCGTGGCCAAGCGGGCCGAAGCCTCGACGCTCGCGGTCGTCGACGGCTTGAAATCCTACATGCCCAAGTTCCAGGCGGTGCTTCCCGAGGACGTGAAGATCAGCTACGAGTTCGACCAGTCCTACTTCGTGACGCGGTCGATCGACAACCTGGCGATGGAAGGCCTGATGGGCGCGGTGCTGACGGGTCTCATGGTGCTCCTCTTCCTGCAGGACTGGAGGAGCGCGCTGGTCGTCGTGGTGAGCATTCCGCTGTCCATCACCTGCGCGATCATCGGACTCTGGCTGACCAACCAGACGATCAACATCATGACCCTGGGCGGAATGGCGCTCGCGGTCGGCGTCCTGGTCGACGAGGCCACCGTCAATATCGAGAACATCCACGCGCACCTGGCGCGGGGGAAGCCCCGGGGGCGCGCGGTGCTCGACGCCTCCCGCGAAACGATCATTCCGCGCCTGCTGGCGATGCTCTGCATCCTGGCCGTCTTCACGCCGTCCTTCTTCATGACGGGTGCCACCCGGGCAATGTTCGTACCGCTCGCTCTCGCCGTCGGATTTGCGATGATCGCGTCATATTTCATCTCCTCGACGGTCGTGCCGATCCTCGCCTC
>DATGFI010000259.1:0-4794 GCA_035309205.1 Planctomycetota bacterium
AGCTCAGTCGATTTATCCCGAAATAACGGAGACGACCATGCTGGAGGTCCTCGTCTTCTCGCTCGTCCTTTTGGCCCAGGACCCCAAGGCCCCGGCCAGGACGGTCGAGGACCGCCTGAAGGAGCTGGGCGACCGGCTGACGGCGCTCGAGAAGAAGGAGCAGGCGATCAGCCAGGAGAACGCGGCGCTCGAGAAGCAGGTCGCGGACCAGAAGGCCATGCGGGAGAAGGTCGCCCGCCAGGCCGGGGCGGCCTGGGTGAAGCTGATGGGACCGGCCATCGGCTTTGGCGCCGAGCGGTCCGCGGAGTTCGAAGAGCTGTGGACCGGATGGACGAGGGAGGACATGGAGAAAGGCGCGGATGCCGCCCGGTGGAAAACACGGGAGGAAACCCTGCGGACGAAATTGAGCCCGGACGAAATCCCGCGCCTCGCTCGCAAGGTCCGGGAGGACCGGGAGGAGAGCGCGAAGCGGAGGGTGAGCCTGTTCGCCCAGAGCGCGAGGCTGGGTCGTGAGAAATCCTCCGCCCTGGCCGACGCCGCCGTCCGAAAGCTGTCGATCAAGGAGGGCATCCTCATCCTCCAGGCGCATCCCGAAGAGGCGGGCCGGGAGTGGGGACAAGTCCTCTCGGCGGCCGAAGCGTGCGTGCCGGAGCTCTCGCCGGGCCTGACGGATGAGGAACGGGCCCGGTTCGAGCAAGTCCTCGCCCCCTGGAAGGCGGCGATGCAGAAGTAGACCCCATCCCTGGAAAGCCCGCTCCCGGCGCCAGGCGACCCTGCAGTCCTCCGGAACGGCATCCAATTTGGTCGTCCAAGCGACAATCTTGACGCGCTCTCCCCAGACACCCTCCGGGCCTTGAGCGGACGCGCCGACTCTAAAGCATTGCCGTTCAGATCCTAGCCGGGCTGCCGGCTCCGCGGGCCGGGAGAGTCGGCGCTGCTCGACGGGCCTCATTTCCTTGGCACGAGTTCTGCGTTAGTTCCGCCCTGTATGGCGCCTTCAGGCTTCGAGCGGTCGCGCGGACACCGTCCCTGCGGAAGGATTCGCCAGGTGAGGTTCAGCCCCCGTTAGGAGCTCGGCCATGCCCGCACTCGACGAACTGTTCCGGACGATGGTCGAACGGAAGGCCTCCGACCTTCACTATTCGACCGGCAGCCTCCCGTTCCTCCGGCTCAACGGGGAGATGGTCCCGGCGGAGGGGAAACCGGTCATCAGCCACGAGATGGCCCGGACGGTCCTCTGGGAGCTCATGCCGGAGAAGAACCGCGTCGAGTTCAAGGAGCGCCATGACACGGACTTCGCCTACGAGCTGGCGGGCTGCGGCCGCCTGCGGGCGAACATCTTTATGGACCGGAACGGCATCGGCGGCGTCTTCCGCCTCATCCCGGAGAGGGTGCTCTCGGTGGAGGATCTCAAGCTTTCCGAGGAGATCCGGAAGCTGGCCTTCCTGTCGAAGGGACTGGTCCTCGTGACGGGTCCCACCGGAAGCGGGAAGTCCACGACCCTCTCCGCGCTCATCGATTACGTCAACCAGACCCGGAGCGCCCACATCGTCACGATCGAAGACCCGATCGAGTTCGTCCATCAGAACAAGAAGTGCCTGATCAATCAGCGCGAGGTCCGCGCCCACACCCAGAGCTTCGCGAGCGCCCTCCGCGCGGCGCTCCGGGAAGACCCGGATATCGTCCTGGTGGGCGAGATGCGGGACCTGGAGACGACCCGGATCGCGATCGAAACGGCGGAGACCGGCCACCTGGTCTTCGGCACGCTGCACACGAACACGGCGGCCTCGACCGTGGACCGCCTGATCAACCAGTTCCCGGCGAACGAGCAGGAGCAGATCCGTCAGATGCTCTCCTCGTCGCTCAAGGCGGTGATCTCCCAGACGCTCGTCAAGAAGAACGGCGGGGGCCGGGTGGCGGCGCTCGAGGTCCTGATGGTGACTCCGGCCATCTCCTCGAACGTCCGCGAGGGGAAGACCTACCAGATCCCCAGCGTCATGCAGACCGGGGCGCGACAGGGGATGGTGCTCCTGAACGACGCTCTTCTCAAGCTGGTCAAGACGAAGCAGGTGGAGCCTAAAGAGGCCTATCTCAAGGCCGTCGACAAGGACGACCTCGTGCGCCGCTTTGCGTCGGAGGGCATCCGGTGGGACGGCCCCGTTTAGAGCGCGGCATTCCGGCCGAAGGTGGGTGTCGCAGCTCCTCTATATAACTCCCCAAGGATCGGCGTCCGAGGCTTTGTCTCGTCTCCGGCTTCCTGAAGGTCCATCTTGCGGTACACTTTCCACAACGGGGATCCGCACTCCAGCGGCCCGGCCGCCCTTGGTGTTCGAATCTGTTGGCCTCGCAACGAGGAGTTTGCCCCCATGAGATACGTCGCCAAAGTATCCCTGATCACCGTGCTGGCCTCCATCCTGGGGATGGCGGCTCTCTTTCTCATCCAGTTCCACTACGCCTCCATCTATGAAGAGCACGACCGGAGCTTCGGGAGCTTTCTTGTCCAGGTCGATTCCGCGCGGCTCATCCAAGTGGATTTCAAGAAGCAGGTGCAGGAGTGGAAGGACATACTCCTTCGAGGACATGAGCCCAAGGATCTGGAGGCCTATACGGCCGCTTTCTACCGCCAGGAGTCCCGGGTCCAGCAGGAAGCCGCTCGCCTCGCCGGGCTCCTCGAGGACCCCCGGGCGCGGAGCATCCTGGCGGAGTTCACCGACGCTCATCAGAACATGGGCGCGTCGTACCGGGAGGCGCTTGGCCGGTTCCGGACGAACCCGGATCCCCGGATCGCCGACCGCAGCGTCCGCGGACAGGACCGGCTGCCCACCGACAAGATCGACGCCATCGTCAAGCTCCTGACCGGCGACTCGGATCGCTGGCAGGCGGCTTCCCGGGCGACGCTTCTGGCCCAAGAACGCCGGGTCCGCTGGCTGTCCCTCTCCTTCTTCGCCGGACTCCTGGGAGTGGCGCTCTACTTCACGCTTCGCTTCACCTCGCCGATCGGGAAACTGTCCCGGATGGTCCGGACCATCACCCAGAAGAAGGATTACGGGATTCGCGCGGAGGTGACCGGGGACGACGAGGTGAGCGAGCTCATGGTGGGCATCAACGGCATGCTCGGCGAGGTCCAGACGGGCCGCGCTCTCCTCCAGGCGAGCCGCGACCGGCTGGAGCACCAGGTCACCGAGATTGCCGACCGGGAGGAGCAGCTTCGCGCCCTCACCAACTCGGTGTCGGAGGGCATCGTCTCGGCGGACGAGAGCGGACAGATCGCCTCCTGGAACAAAGGGGCGGAGACCATCTTCGGGTACTCCGAGAAGGAGATTCTCGGACAACCGCTCAGCGCGGTCGCCGAGGAAGGCTCGAGAGAGGTCCTGAAGTCGGTGCTCGCCCGATCAGGCTCGACGCCCTCCGGGGGGGAAGGCTTGAAGAAAGTGGAGCTCGTGGGGCGCGCGAAGGACGGGAAACCGGTGCCCCTGGAGGCTTCGGTCGCGACCTGGAAGAAGAACGGCCGCCTCTATTACGGGAGCATCCTGACCGATATCAGCGAACGGAAGCGGATCGACCAGATGAAGACGGACTTCGTCTCGACCGTGAGCCACGAGCTCCGGACCCCTCTCACCTCGATCCGCGGATCGCTCGGCCTGGTCGCCAGCGGCGTCCTGGGCGAACTGCCTCCGAAGGTGAAGCCCATGGTCGAGATCGCCGCCAAGAACTGCGAACGCCTGGTGCGCCTGGTGAGCGACATCCTCGATGTCGAGAAGATGGCCTCCGGCCAGATGGCCTTCAAGAACCGGACCCTTTCACTCCTCCCCTTCCTGGGCCAGTTGATCGAGGCGAACCGGGGCTTCGGCTCCTCCCTGGGGGTGAATCTCGCCCTCGAATCGGAGAAGACCGAAATCCTGGTGCATGCCGATGCCGATCGGCTCTCGCAGGTGCTGACGAATCTGGTCTCCAACGCCTGCAAGTTCTCGCCCCGGGGAGAAACCGTGACGGTGCGCGTGAGCCGCCAGGGGAAGAAGGTCCGGGTCGCCATCCAGGACCGCGGTCCGGGCATTCCGGAGGAGTTCCGGTCGAGAATCTTCCAGAAGTTCGCCCAGTCGGACGCGAGCGACGCGGCTCAGCACAAGGGGACGGGCCTGGGCCTGGTCATTTCCAAGGGCCTGATCGAGCGGATGGGAGGCTCCATCGGCTTCGAGACGAAGCTCGGGGCGGGGACGACCTTCTTCATCGAGCTCGAGATCGAGCCCGCGGTCGCCGTGTCGTCGGCCGCCTCCGGCGGAACCCGTCCCCGGATCCTGGTCTGCGAGGATGACCGCGACGTCGCCGAAGTCCTGCGGGCGACGCTCGACCGCGAGGGCTTCGACTGCGACGTCGCGACCACCCTGAAGGGCGCGAGGGAGCTTTCGAGCCGGCAGCCTTATGCCGGGATGACGCTCGACCTGGGGCTCCCCGACGGAAACGGGCTCGACCTCTTGAAGGAGCTCCGACAGAACCCGGCCACGGCCCAGTTGCCCATCATCGTGATCAGCGCGCATCTGGAGCAGAACAAGCTCGATCTCACGGGTCATGCGTTCGGGCTCGTGGACTGGCTGGAGAAGCCGATCCCGGAGGACCGCCTCCGCGAGGCGCTGCGGTCCTGCTGTCCGCCCGGATCGACCCGGAAGCCCCGGGTCCTCCATGTCGAGGACGATTCCGACATCACCCGGGTGGTGGCGGCCCTCCTCCGGGACACCGCCGAGGTCGTCCCGGCCAATACGGTGCTCTCGGCGTGGGAACTGCTGAAGGAAGAGGATT
>DATGFI010000260.1:0-4310 GCA_035309205.1 Planctomycetota bacterium
ATCATACAAAGGATGGACCCCAGGCCAATGGGTCGGGGTCCAATCCCGATGTCTCGATCAGTATTCCTCGGGAAGCAGGATCGTCGTCTGCGACCGGTCCGCCTCCGTCAAAATCCACAACCTCTCGCCCATCTTGGTCCGGTAGGCGCTCAGCAGGCGATAGCCGTTCAGAAGGGACACTTCATTCTCCACGCGGTCCTCTTCCGATACCTCGCCCCAGTCGCCGGCCACGTGCCGGTCGAGGAACTCCTTCGGATGTTGGCCGGACTGCTCCAGCTCGGCAAGCGCTCCCGGCGTCGACACCACCCTTCCCAACTCGAAGAGCATCATCTCCGGGCCTACCAGGTGTCCACGAAGAAGCTGACATCCCAGTGGTTCTCCTCCAGCAGCTGGAAGAGCCTGCTGGCCTCCTCGGTCCCCAGAATCTTCTCCATCTTCTCCTTGATCCGGAGCTTCTTCGCAGTCGCATCCGGATTATCGAGATTGATGGACACTCTTCCGGTAAACGTGAAGTCCTCGAAAGGATTCCAGACGCCTTCCGTCTGGAACACCTCCTGGACCTCGTTCGAGAACGCCGACTCCGCTCCCCACTGGAGCCACATGATAGGAACTGCAACCTTGGCCACGGTTCACTCCTTCTCGAGGACAGGCATGACCGCTCTGAGCTCCCGCAAGCCACGAAGCGAGGATTCCAGGTCCCTCTTGGCGTGCTCGAGGACCCGGACCGCTTCGTCGACTTGTGCTTCGCCCTGGGCCGCCTTGTCGTACGTCTCCAGAAGCTCCGCCACGATGAACCCCGCCAGTGTGTCGCCCGCCCGCAACCTGCAGACGCGCTCGCGCACTGGATCGAAGTACCGCGCGATGAAATCCTCCGGATAGAACTTTCCGGCCGCGGCGACGATCTCGCCCAGCTTCATGCCCCGCGCTTCCCGATCGGGAGCCGACTGCGGGTGACGCCGGCGGCGTCGCGAATCCAGCCGAGGAGCGTTTCGCGGCGCTCCCTTCGCGTGATTCGCTTCCACACCCGGCCCCCCGACCGCAAGAGAAGGGCCTGCTTTGCCCTCCCGACCGTGACGCGACCCGCGTCCCGTCCGAGATGCAAGGTTAGCCCGGGTCCGTCGCAAAGCGCGTCCAAGTCCTCCAGGAGCTCCTGGACCTGCGACGCCGCCCTCCCCGACCGACCTCCGTGGAACGTGCCCATACGTCCTCCATCAACACACACGCATTTCCCTCGTCGTCACACGCCGAAGAGGGAAAGAGAAACACGCTTCGCCCGAACGGGGCGAAGCGAAAGAACGGGAAGAACCAAAAAAAAGCTTCTGCCTAATTTTCAATGAGCGGGCTGCGAGAGCCGGAACTGGTCCTGGCGTTCGTTTGTTCGAGCGCGAGGATCGGTTCCGGATGGCGGCGCATTGCTGACGGGAAGGGCGGAACACCGGATGCGAGCTTTGGAGGAGTTGGAGGAGTAGTCGTCGGGGGATCCCGAGGGATCCCCCGGCAGACTCGCTAGATGTTAGCGGATGAGTGGATGTGTGCCGAGGGGTTCGGGAAGGATCACTCGGCCTTGCGATGACGCTTGGAGGAGGCAGCGGTCTTTCGGCCTAGTTCACGGCTCATCCAAACCGATGCTTCCCGACCTATCCGGCGCAGCTCGGGGACGCACGTCCCTTCGCGCCGTTCCGCTTCGAGAAGGCGCTCGGACATCCGCCCACGAATCCGGCGGATCTCCTCCATCATGGGATCCTTACGTCGAGCCATGGTTCGCGCTTACCGGGCGACCCGACGGGATGCCTTGGAACGGGTGTGACTACCGACGAGTCGACGAGCGTCCCGTTCCATCTCCCCGAGGACCTGATCGATGCGACCTTCCTTTTCAGCCTTGAGGAGAAGCGCGTTCAGCTTGCGGCGCCTGCGACGCAAGTTGGCCTGCCTTGCCTTTTTGCTGGTGGACATTCTGGAGCCCTTCACCAGTTCGATGGCCGGGGGACCCCGAAGGATCCCCCGGCACAGGTTCGATGGTAGGAATCCATCAGGACCGAGCCTCGCCCAGTCCTCGTGGATTACTTCGGGTGTTTACCGTTTCCGGTCTTCGAACCGTTCACGGCTTCCTTGTACGCGCGCTCGCCTTGACGTTCCATGGCTTTGAGCTCTTCGTGGAGACGACCGTGGCGGTGCGCCTCCATGAGCAGCCTGGAGATCTTCCGGCGGATGCGTTTGACATCTGCTATTAGTGGATCCTTCGCCCGAGCCATTGGGCCACCTCTTCCGGCGCACCGATCAGCGGCACGGACAATCGTTCGCGCCGCCCGTAGGCCTGTACAATCCTGCGCGTGTGATCGCGGGCCAAATCTCCCTGGTCCCACGTCACCAGCGCGTCAACCTCACTCAACATACTATAGCCATCAGAACTTAGGCCAGCACTCCTTGCGGCGCGTTGGGTGGAGGCTTCTGTACCCTTGCCCTCTGGACCCAGGGTGTTACGAACCGTGTTCTTCCTGGAACCAACGGACGAGCGCGCGGACATCGATGCGGCCAATGGCCCGTTCCAGGTCGCGCCGGTTGACGACTCGGAGGATCACGACCTTCTTGCCGTGAGGCCAGAAGAGGGTCCGAAAATCCCCGGTCTTGATCTCCCAGAACTCCTGGCCCCGGAGTTTCTTCACTTTGCCCGGGGGCCAGGGAGGAGACTCCAAGAGCTCGAGATCCTCCAGGATTTGGAGGGCGTTGCGTCGTTCCAGCCCCTCCAGATCCCTTTGGGCCCGAGGAGCGTACACCAGGGCCGGCTTATCCACGGCGGCGCTGGAGGCGTTTCTTCATCGCCTCGTGGCTGATGCCGCCTTTCTTCAGGTACTCCGCCTTGGCGGATTCCACCTCGCCCAGGAGCTTGGGATGGTGGACGAGGATGAAGTCCTCCAGCAGGTGTTCGTCGATATAGACGAGAGCGGCCGCGGGCTTCCCATTACGAGTGACGATCATATCCCCCTTCCGGAGGCGGCCCAGCACCTTGGAAGGATTGATCTTGAGATCTCTCAGCGACACGAATTCCATACCTTCCTCCTGCTGTAGCCTAGTTGGGCTACACCAGATAATAACGCCCGGGCGGACCGGATTCAAGGAGAGTTCTCGCGGGTCCCTGGGCCGGCCGAGGCCGGACCAGGAGGGCACAAGCGCCCTCCTGGTCCAACCATCAGTCAGCCCTTTAAGCCACCACCCCGCGCTGCAGGGCGAACTTGACCTTAGGGCTGCGGTAGTACTCCGCGGCCCGGCGGATCCATCCCACCACTGTGCGGGCGCGTGCTTCGGGGGTCATCCGGACCCAATTGCAGTCGACGGTTTCGCCGAATGCGAAGGTCTCGGGAGACTTGACCGTGAGCACCGCCGTATCGGGCCCCAGCCGGAGGTACGTTGCCCTGTCCTCGGAGAGGATCAAGGCCAGGTCCCCGAGCAGAGACTCCTCAGGCGGGTCTTCCGGCGCGGCTTGGCCGGCGGGCTTTGGCGTGACGGTACTCTCCATTCGGCTCCTTTCTCTTGGGCATTCCAAGACGACGATCCAGAAGGTCGGCCAGGGCCGCCCGGTCCCGGACAGCGTACGCCAGGCGGAGTTCACCGCCTGGGCGGATCCGAGGCTCGACCAGGATCATCTCCTCGAAGTTCCGGGCGAAGATGTAGAGGGCCCCCTCGATGAGGGTCACGCGAACGCTCTGGCCGTCCACGAGACGCCTGACCACGCGCTCGGGTACACCTTCGAAGATCTTCCGGATGCCAGTGGATAGGGGCACCCTTATAGGCTCCTTTCTCCTGCTAAAGCAGGCTCAGTGCTTCCTTCCAGGCGCGCTCCTTGAGAGCGGCGCCGGAACCAAACTGCGCGGACTTCCACCGGTTGAGCGCTTCGGATTCTCCGGGCCTCGTCCGTGCTCTGCGCTCGTGATCCACGAGCTCTCCGGCCGCGTTTACGGCAGCCCACAGGGTGCCGCGCACCGTGGGGAGCGCATTCCCCTTCCCCGTCTCAAATAGTCGAACCAGGGTTTCGCGGGTCGACACCGCTCGCGCGGGATCGGCATCCTTGGGATCCGGCACCAGGCTCTGGAAGTACGCGTTGAGCGCTTCTCTCGTCAGAGAGTGGCTCGCCAGCGCGCTCGCTTGACCCGCGAACGTGTCGAAGTACTTGACCGAGATCCCCAGCAAGCGCTGGGCTTCCTTGGCCTTTTCCAGGATGTCGCCTACATGGCGGATCGAGATGCCGCTTTGCTGCCCTCCGTGGAGAGCGGCGCGGAGCGTGTTCTCACAGACCACCCGGATCGGCGTAAAGA
>DATGFI010000261.1:0-9771 GCA_035309205.1 Planctomycetota bacterium
CTCCGGGCCGAGGCCATCCAGATGGCGGTGGCGGCGGTCGAAAAGTCGAGGATGGAGCTCTATCGGAACCGGCTCAAGGACGCGCTGGGACGGGAGGTCGATATGGCCGACATTGAGCCGAAGATCCTGCCCGCCTTCCTCTGGTTCCGCGCGATCGGCCGCATGCCGAACAATACGAAGTACCTCCGGAGGCTGATCGAGGATCGACTCGAACGCCGTCCCCACGACTGGCTCAGAACCGAACCGCCGGCCCTGGAATGGGCCGGGCGGGTCCGCAAGGAGCAGCCGAAGGTCCAGCTGGACCGCTGGAGGGCCACCTTCGAGAAGGAGTTCCAGTACCGGCCCAAGGATGCGCTCGCGGAGAAGAAACGGCGCATCAAGGCGGACCTGGCCCAGGCCCGGGGACTCCTGGAGAAAGCGGGCGCCCGAGGGATCGCCGCGGAGACCTATGCGGAGCTGTTGGAGGCGCTGAAGGCGCTGAAGACCCCGCCACCCCCGGCCCCGGACGGGGAGAAAGACGAGGCGAAGCGTGCCGTCCCGGACCCCGAGCTCATCCAGGAAGTCGAGATGAACCTCGAGCGGGTCCGCATCGCCGAGCAGACCCCGGACTCCGATTTTGAAGGTCGGATCCTCCTCACGGTGGAGACCGACCCGTTCGAGATCCTCTTCATGGGCGAGTACGGATTCGCCTCATGCCTGTCGCTGCGGGGTTCGAACGCGTGGAGCGCGGTGTCCAACGCCATCGACATCGACAAGGCGATCGTCTGGGCGCGGGAGCCGGGGGGGAACGTCGTGGGCCGGAGATTGCTCGCGTTGACCCCCCGGGGCGTGCTGACCTACCGCACCTACACCAACCGCCATGGACTGGCCCTGGATCAGGCGTTCAACGAGTTCGTCGAGGCCTATGCGAAGCATTGCGGGGTGCCGGTCGTCCATGAAGGGACGACGGGCCCGCTTCTTAGCGATCGCTGGTACGACGACGGCGCGGTTTAGCGACGCGCGGAAGACTTTAGGTTGCCGCGGGACGATCCGCGGGGGAGAATGGCGTTTTCCCCGATCAAGGAGTCTAAGCGTGGAGCATCCGGTATCGAAGGAGGACGCCGTCGCCGCCACCCGCGGGTGGCTGGAGCGGGACGTGATCGGCCTCAACCTGTGTCCCTTCGCCGCGGCCGTTCATGAGGCCGGCCAGATCCGCTACGTCGTCAGCGACGCGCAGACCCCGGTCGCCCTCCGGGACCACCTGATTGAGGAGCTCCTCTTCCTGAACGCCGCCGATCCCCGGGAAGTCGACACGACGCTCCTGATCCACCCGCGGGTCCTGTCCGATTTCCTGGAATTCAACGACTTCCTCGATATTGCCGAGGACACCGTCCGACAGCTCGGGCTCAATGGGGAGATCCAGGTCGCCAGTTTTCATCCGCAGTACCAGTTCTCTGAGACGAGCCCGGACGATGTCACGAACCGCACCAACCGCTCCCCGTATCCGACCCTGCACCTGCTCCGCGAGGCCAGCGTCGATCGTGCCGTCGCCGATCATCCGGATATTTCCGAGATTTCGCGGAGAAACATCGAGACCATGCGCCGGCTGGGACATCCGGAGCCGCCGACCGCGGGATAGGTCCGCAAACGTCGCATCGGCGAGCCGGAGTCGCCTTCGGACGCGCTGTCTCCCGGGGACGTTAACGGGAGAAGCGGAACTCAGCGGATCCGGAGGTAATCGATGCTCATCTTATTGACGCCGTCCCCCTTGCGCCATTCCGTGGCCCCGGGGTTTGAGCCGATCATCGTGAACTCCAGCTCGTTGCCTCCCTTTGCCAGGGCGACCTTTGTGAACTCCGCTTCGAGGAAGAAATTCTGGGGGGAAAACAGGTCGAGGTTCGGCACCAGCACCCGTCCGTTCACCGCGATCTTGACGATACCGCTGTTCCGGGAGCGACCCAGCGCGAGGATGAGGGTCCGTTCCCCCGCCTCGGGTGCGTCGAAGCGAAGCTTCAGCCGATCCCCGATCCTGACCTTTCCCCAGAGGAGAAATCCCTGCTCGCGACCCCAAGGGAGCACGGCGGTGGCGCCGGGAAGGCTCTCCAGGATCTCCAGCTTCTCCGCTTCCTGGGCGCCCGGAAGCCCCTTCAGGTCGGCGTGATCGACCGTCGGTTTCTGGGAGAGGGGCACGAACGACGACGGGTCGTGCCTCAAGACTCCGCATTCCGCCGATTCATTGAGCTTCTTGCAGGAGAATGCGATGCCCCCCTGACCCGGCCCCTTCAGGTACTCCAGGACGAGCGCGTGGTACCCCGTCTCCAGGGTGCAGACGGTTGTCTCCACCACTCCGCTCTGGGGAACCCAGCGCGACAAGAGTTCCGCGTCGTCCAGGAAGAGCCTTAGTCCGTCGTTGCAGATCACCTGGAGGGTGTATGGTCCCGTCTCGGGGACCTGAAGAAAGGCCCGCCAGCGCATCGTGCAATACTCCAGCGGAGCGTCGGGCCAGGCCGGCACCCCCCAATTCCAGTGGAAGGAGATCGCCGGATCGATCCGCCGCAGGCTGGGAATGTCGAAGTTGGCGCCCGCAAAGTATTCCCCCACCAGGCCTGGGCGCAACGTTTCCGGGTTCTTGAGCTCCCGGGCTTTGTGGATCTTGCCTTTCATCAGCGAGAGTTCGCGTTCGGCCGCCTTTGCCCGGGCCTCTGCGGCGCGTTGAGCCGCTGCGAGCTTCTTCTTTTCCTCCTCTGCCTGGGTCTTCTTCCGGACCTCGGCCTCAGACTCCCCGGGCGGGGAAGATCGCAGGAAAAAGACCCCGGTCCCCAGGAGCAGGGCCGCCGCCGCGCCCAGCGCCCACCAGTTCCGGGTCCGGACGCGGGGGGACCGCCGCGTCGAGATCGCAGATTTGATCTCGTCGCCGCCCAGCCACCGGGCAAGATCCGCCGCGAAGGACGCCGCATCGCGGTGGCGCTCGCCCGGCTTCTTGGCCAGGGCCTTCTGGCAGATGACGTCCAGCCCCTTCGCCTGAACGGGTGTGAGCCGGACTTTGAGCAGCGCCGAAGCGGAGGGCACCGGGTTCTTCGAAGCCTTCATCAGGATTTCCATCGCCGTCTGGCCCAGGAAGGGATGCCTTCCCGTGGCGATCTCGAAGAGGATGACGCCGAGCGCGTAGACATCGGTCCGGCGGTCGGTCGATCGAAGACCCTGGGCCTGTTCGGGGCTGATATAGGCCGGGGTTCCGACGACCATCCCGGCCCCGGTGAGGGAGACGCTCAGGTTTTCTCCTACCAACTTGGCCAGGCCGAAGTCCGTGATGTGGGGCTCATTCTTGCCGTCCACCAGGATGTTCGCCGGCTTGAGGTCGCGATGAATGATGCCCTGCTCGTGGGCGTGATGGACGGCGAGCGCCGCCGCGCGGAGGACCTCGACCTCCTGCTTGAGCGTTACGGCGGGATCGTCCCGCCAGTCGGACATCGGCTTTCCGTCGACCAGCTCCATCGCGAGGTAGCGTTTCCCCTGGATCACGCCGGCTTCGTAGACGCCGACGATGTGGGGATGTTTGGAGAGCCCGGCCGAAAGCTGGGCTTCACGAAGAAAACGCTCTTCGTCCAGCTTGGCGTCCTTGGGGTCGGCCATGGGGTTGACGATCATGGTCTTCAGCGCCACCTTTCGGCCGAGTCCCGTGTCGACCGCCTCGTAGACGACGCCCATCCCGCCGCGTCCCAGCTCGCGGACCAGCTGGTACTTTCCGAACAGCGCGGCCTTGGCCACCGGAGGAGCCGGCGCGAGGTGCTCCAGGATGAGTTCCTGCAGCTGGGCGGGCGTGAGAAACCTCTTGGCGACCAGGATCGCGCCGAGGGGCCGCACCCCCTCCTTGCGTTCGGCGAGATCGCGGCCTTGTTCGGCGAGCGCTTCTTTGAGCTGGTCTGCGCTGATGAGACCCCGCTGGAGCGCTCTCGTCGCCAGATCGGTGTCGAGAACCGCCTTCGGACGGTTCGGAGGACCGGCTGCAGACGCCTGGCTCACACGGTCATTCTACCGCTCCCAGGGGGAAAGGGAGGTCTCAGGACGGGCTCCGGGGGAGGCTTGCGGATCCAGGGCATGGGGATGGCCTGAGGAAGGCGCTCCCGGGGTGGGGGCGAAACGAAGCGGGCGCCGGAGCCTTCGCGTCCGGCGCCCGGTACTTGGCCGATCGTTCGCCTACTTCCCGAGCTCCTTGAGCACCGACTTGAGCCCGTCGATGGAAATCTTGGTGCACTCCAGGGATGACTTGCCGTCCGGATACTCCTCCTGCTCGAGGGTCAGCCATTCGGTGCCGCCAACCTCGTAGCAGGCGCTGACGTAGCCCTTCCAGTCGAAATTGTCCTCGCCGACGAAAGGCTTCTTGCCGGAGCTCTTGGGGGGACGGTTCTTGATGTGGGTAGTCTTGATCCGGCCGGGGTACTTCCTGACGATCGCGGTGGGATCGACGTTGGCCGCCATCGTATGCCCCATATCCTGCTGGATGACCACGTCCTTGCTTGTGCGCTCGGCGAAAAGGTCGAAGTAGGTCTTGCCGGTCTCCTTGTCGATCGCGAATTCCCCGGTGTGGTTGTGATGGCCGGTGAAGAGTCCCTCAGGCTTGAGCGTTTCGGCGGTCTTGGTCATGAACTCGGCGTACTCCTTGCTCTGATCGGGCTTTGTGTAGCGGCCGTCGCCGGGGACGATCAGAAACTTGCAGCCCAGGGTCTTGTGGAACTCGATCGTCTTCTTGAGGTTGTCGCCGACGAAGGAGCCGGCGCCGATGTGGGTGCCTGCGGCCTTCAGATTGAGATCGTCCAGGATCTTCCGGATCGTGGAGGCGTCCTTGTTGTAATAGCCCGCGAATTCCACGCCTTCGAAGCCCATCTCAGCGACTTTCTTCAGGGTGCCCTCGAAGTCCTTCCCCAGGACGTCGCGGACCGAGTAAAGCTGCAGGCCGATCGGGATGTGCTTCTTGTCCTGGGCCAGGATCGAGGTCGGCCGGGCCAGAACGGCCGCGCCGGCTGCCGCACTCCACTTGATGAAGTCACGCCGGTTCACCGGGTTCGTCATGTCCATTTCCTCCGTTAAGGGACGCCCAATATAGCCGTTCCACCGCCGAACTGTTACCGTTTCCGTGCCGCGGGATCGGACTTTCCTGCGCGTCCTCATTTCCCGGGCGACGGAAGGGGGATCCTAAGGTCGGGATCGGGATCCCTTCCGATCGAGGCGAGGATGTTGACGAGGATGTCCTCCGGATTGATGTCGGGCGGCGCGCGACGGGTGCACTGGTCGTAGTACCCGTCCGGGTAGCAGCCCTTCGACGGCCCATCCTCGTATTGCTGGATCACCGCGCTGGCCGTGATGCCGTCGGCCACGCGCCGCCAGTCAAGCGAGGCGTCGTGCGGCGCCAGCTTCCGAAGGTAGTAGGCGAAAACGAGGCCGTTCCACTGCACGGGCGTCCCAAACCACGGATGCGTGAACTGGGTCGTACCGAAGACCGGAATCGACGCGTAGAGCATTCCCTTCCGGCCCGGCAGGCTCCAGAGGTAGAGAAAGGGAAGTCCCGCCTTGGCCCATCGAACCGCGTCTGCCAGATACGCCCGGTCGCCGCTCAATTTCCAGGCTTCGACGTACGCCCCGACCGCAAACGCGGCGGCGAGCAGATCCGGTTCATAAAGGGGGCACTCCCAGCTTTGGCCCCCCCGAGGCACCCGGTGGCGGCGCAGACGGACGAGGACGTCCAGAGCCGCCGCCTTCAGGCTCGGGTCGCCGGTCATGCGGGCGGCCTTGGCCACCGAGAACGAGTTCTCCGCGCTCGTGCCCAGGACGCTGTCTCCCGCCTCGCCCAGCTTCCTCTGCTCCGCGGACATGGGGTGGAAGCCCCATTCCCCGTCGTCGCCCTTTCGCATGTCGACGAGGATTTTCATCCGCTCGACCAGTTTCCGCGCAGTCGCCGGCTCTCCCGCGTAGAAGGGCGCCTCCCATCGGAGGATGTGGCAGTTGACCGTCGAGAGAAGGTCCGAGTAGTCGAACCAGTCCACCGGCTCGCCGAGCAGATGGAGCAGGACGCCGAAGCCCGGGGTCCAGTCGGCCGGCCAGTCCCGGCCTGCCGCGTGACGGTGCTTTCCGCGCTCGGCGGCAACGGAGGCGAAGCCCGCTTTGCAGAGCGCGAGTTCCTGGTCGATCGTGCGCGGCCAGGGATCGGGCGGGGGCAGTCCGCCGAAATGGGAAAGCCAGCGCGGAATCGCCTCCAGCACGGTCGCACCGGGTTCGAAGAGGAGCACCGCCTCGATCGGGCCGTCGCGGGGGGCCAGACCCATCCGCGTCGATTCCCGCGCTTCGAAGTAGGGTTGGGCGGCGTCCTTCCTCAGGAGGGCGATCAAGGCGCCCTCCGCCTCGACCGCCATGAGTGGCACGGTGACCTGGGACGGGTCGGGCCGGCGACGGTCGGCCAGGCTTCCGCGGGCGTCCCGGTCGCTCGATGAAAATTCCTTTCCTTCGATGAATTCGAGGCCGGGGAACAGCCCCATCGTCCGTCTTCCGGGTACCTCGAAGACGGTTTCCTTATCGATGCGCAGCCGAAGCCAGGTCGGGCCTCTCGAGAGGACTTCCGGGGCGGGGCCTACCGGTCTGGCCCTCGCGTCCTCCCAGCGGAACCGGGAGGCGGCGGAACAGCCATGGACAAGCAGGAAAAGCGGGAGGAGCCGCCTCATGGACGTCGAGCCTACTCCCCCAAGCGCCGGCCGGGCAAGCATTCTCCACCTTGACAGAACCGGCGCGTGCCCAAAGAATGGCGTTATGGCCGCCATCAATCCCCGGGTGCTCGACGACCTCCGGAGCCTGCAGACGCCGGGAGCCCCCAGTTTCCTCGGCGAGCTTATCGACATTTTCCTGAAGGAGGCGGACGGACATCTGGTGAAGCTGCGGACGTCCTTCGACGCAAAGGACGCGGCCCTCTTCGAACGCTCGGCGCACACGTTGAAGGGGAGTTGCGGTAACCTGGGCGCGCAGGCGATGTCGCGGATTTGCGCCGACCTGCAGCAGATCGGCCATGCCGCCGACTGGTCCCGCGCGGCGACCGTCCTCCCCGCTCTGGAGACGGAATACGTCGCGGTCAAGGCCGAGCTCGCCGCCGAGCGGAAGAAGCTTTAGGGGCTCGCGCCTAGACTTTCCCCTCGAGCATCCACTTGGGCCGCGAGTCGAACTCGTCCTGGCGCACGTTCGACATCGCGTCGGGCAGGGAGCAGAGGCCCGCGCGGACCTTTTCCATCGCGTCCCAGAAGAGGGTGGTCATCCCGTTCTTCTCGACCGCGATCCGCTTGAGCTGCTCCGCAGTGATCCCGTGCTTGTTGACGGCGACGCGGAACTCGTCGTCCGGCGCGAGCACCTCGTGGATGCCGACGCGGCCCTTGTAGCCGCTGCCATTGCACTTCTCGCAGCCCTTGGCGCGGTAGAGCGTGACCTCGCCCGATTCGGGCGCGCCGACGAACTGGCGCTGAAGGGCGTCGGGGGCGTAGGACTCCTTGCAGTGCTTGCAGAGCCGGCGGAGTAGGCGCTGGGCGCAGATCACCAGCAGCGAGGAGCTGAGCATGTAGGGCTCGACCCCCATCTCGACGAACCGCGTGACCGTCGAGGGGGCGTCGTTCGTATGCAGGGTGGAGAGCAGGAGGTGCCCGGTCAGCGACGCTTCGATGGAGATGTCGGCCGTCTCTCGATCGCGAATTTCGCCGACCAGGATGACGTCCGGATCGAGGCGCAGGAAGCTGCGGAGGGCTCGGGCGAAGGTGAGGCCGATGTCCTTGTGGACCTGGAGCTGGTTGATCCCCGGCAGCGTGTATTCGATCGGGTCCTCGGCGGTGTGGATGTTGATGGAGGGGTTCTTGATCTCGTTGAGGGCGGCGTACAGCGTCATCGATTTGCCTGATCCGGTCGGGCCGACGTGAAGCACCATGCCGAAGGGGGCCGCGATCTTCTCCCGGTACAGGTCGAGGTTCCGGGGGGAGAATCCCAGGTCGACGAGCGGGAGGACGGATTTCTGCTTGTCGAGGATGCGCATGACGGCCTTTTCGCCGAAGTTCATGGGCGCGATGGCCAGCCGCAGGTCGAAGTCGGCGCCGGAGCGGCTGTACTTCTTGAAGATCACGCGGCCGTCCTGGGGCATGCGGTGCTCGGCGATGTCCAGATTCGCCATGATTTTGAGGCGGGCGATCATGGGATGGATGAGCCTGGCGGGCTTGAGGCGGTTGACGATGCGCATGTCGCCGTCGACCCGGTAGCGGACGACGACTTCCTCTTCGGCGGGCTCGATGTGGATGTCCGAAGCTCCCATCGCGTAAGCGGCTTCGATCAGGCTGTTGACCAGCTGGATGATCGGCGCGGAGTCCTCGTTGGCTCCGGCCTCCCGGGCCATGGCCGGGGTCTCCACGGGGACGTACTCTTCCTTGAGCTTGGCTTCGAGCTCGGACATGGAGACCTTCTTGCGCGGCGGCTCCTTGTGAGCGACCGGGGGGGCGGAGGGGCCGGGTGCCGGAGTCACTCCGGTCGCCGGGGACAGCAGCTTCTGGATGCCGAAGGGCTCGGTCAGGATCAGGGTCGGCGCTTCGCCCCGGTGGAGCACCCGCTTGACCGCTTCCTGGACCTCCCAGTTGAACGGATTGCTCAGGAGGAACGAGGTGCCGGGGCCTTCGTTGACGACGGGCAGGATGGAATTGGATCGGCAGAACGGGGTCGGCAGGACTCCCAGCTTGACGCCCTTGGGATCGATCTGCTCGCGGTAGGGCAGCGAGAGGAACTGGGCCATGGATTCGGCGATGAGCCGTTCGGGGACCTGGAGGGAGGACGCCTGGGCGTAGAGCTCGACCGGGGACAACCGCCCCAGGGCGGTCTTCGCCTGGACGGAGAGCTTGGCCTTGCCGGCCAGGTACTCCTTGAACCGGCTGAATTCCGAGGGACGGAAGCGAGAGTCCCACCGGGGCGCGCCGGTCGACTCGACTTTCGTTTCCGGCGGCGACACGACGGGATGTCTCCCGGTCAGATCCTTCCAGCGCTTGCTGGTGACCAGATGCAGGTCGACCATCTGGAAGAGCGCCTTCTCCTGGATCGGCTTCACCAGGTAGTCGGCGGCTCCGACGCGGAAGGCTCGGATCTTGTCCTCGTCGCCGCCGAGGGCGGTCACGAAGACCACGGGGATCGTGGCCGTCTTGGGGTCGTCCTGCAGCCTCGAACAGACTTCGTAGCCCGTCAGATCCGGCATGGTGACGTCCAGGAGGATGAGATCGATGGGCTGCTTCCCCGCGACCTGCAATGCCGAGAGGCCGCCGTCCGCCGAAACCGTCTCCCAGCCGTGACCGGCGAGGACGGCTTCCATCCAGTCCCGGATGTCTGCGTCGTCGTCGACGCAGAGGGCGACCGGCTTGACCGTTTCACTCACAACAGGGCTCCTTCCTTGACTCCGTCGGCCTTCCGCAGCGATCCCCGGGCCGCGGCGGAAAGGCGGGTGAGATCGATGGGCTTCTCCAGGTACTCCACGGGCCGCAGTCCGTCGCCGGCAAGTTCCCGGGCCGACGGCGCCAGGGGCGAGATGAGGAGGACCGGCAGGGCCTTGTACTTCCCCTCCGTCCGAAGTTCCCGGAGGAATTCTACCCCGTTCCCATCGGGGAGGATGAAATCCAGGGTCAGCAGATCGGCCGGACGCTTCTGGAGCAAGTCGCGGGCCTCCGCGAGCGACTGGGCGAGGTCGACCTCGAAGCCGTCGCGCTCCAGCACGTGTCGGATGATCTCGGAGACATTCGG
>DATGFI010000262.1:0-2093 GCA_035309205.1 Planctomycetota bacterium
TGATGGATGTTGGCCGGGATGATCGCGCGGCCTTCGGCCACCTCGCGGCGGACGAACTCGGCCTCGAGGCCTTCGCGCTCCGCCACGCGGCGCATCTCGGGCGTGACCTCGCCCTCCCGGGCGCGGTGCATCTGGGTGACATTGCTCGCCATGAAGTTCCCCCGGGAATGGCGCCGCCTAGACCGCGACGACCTGTTTGATCTCCGGAATCGACGTCTTCAGCTCGTTCTCGATGCCCATCTGCAGCGTCATCGCGCTCGAGGGGCAGCCCTGGCACGAGCCCTGGAAACGAATGTGGACGATGCCGTCCTCCTCGTTCACGTCCACCAGCTCGACGTGCCCGCCATCGAGCTGGACGTACGGACGGATCCGGTCGAGGACTTCGTCCACGCGACGATAGAGATCCGAGATCGGCGAGAACGCCGGCTTGGAATCGACTGCCTTCTTTTCGTCGCCCATGCCCTCTCCTCCGGGACTCCTACGTATTGAACGAGCTTCCGCAGCCGCAGGAGGACTTCACGTTCGGGTTCTTGATCTGGAAGCCCGAGCCCATGAGCCCCTCGCTGTATTCGAGGACCGACCCGCTGACGTAGAGGATGCTCTTCGGATCCACGAGGACGCGAGCACCCTTGTTCTCGAAGACCTTGTCGTCGGCGCGGGGGGTGTCAAAGTCCATGAAGTACGTCATGCCCGAGCAGCCGCCGCCCTGCACGCCCAGGCGCAGGCCGTAGACCGCCGGATCCTTCTTTTCCGCGACCATCAGTTCGCACAGCTTCTCAGCGGCCTTGTCCGTCACCGCGATCTGGCCCGAGAACCGGGAGGGAGCCTGGACCGCCGTCGCCGAGGGCTGCGCCTCCGCGCCGCCGTGGCTGTGTCCGTGACCGCCGTGAGCGTGGCCGTGACCGCCCTGTTCGGCGTGACCGCCGCCGCCTTCATTGCAGCATCCCATGAATGACCTCCTTCAAGTCTCTTCTATCTTACCTATTTTCACCCGGCCGCGCCATACTGTAGAGCGGCGAAATCTCACGCAATCTCAGAACCTCCCGCCGGAGGAGCGCAAAGGCCTGGTCGATCTCGGCCTCCGTATTGAAGCGGCCGATGCCAAAGCGGATGGACGACCGCGCGAGCGGTTCGCTCAGGCCCAGGGCGTGGAGCACGTGGGAGGGTTCGAGCTTCGCGCTTGCGCAGGCGCTTCCCGAAGACACGGCCACGTCCGCCATTCCCAGGATCAGGCTCTCCCCCTCGACGTATTCGAAACTCACGTTCAGGTTGCCCGGAAGCCGGTGCTCCAGGCTGCCGTTCAAGCGCACATGGTCGAAAGTCTCGAAAATGAGCTTCCGGAGCCGTTCCCGCAGCGCCAGGATCCGGTTAGCTTCCTCGGTCATCTCGCGGCCCGCGATGCGGCAGGCCTCGGCGAAGCCCGCGACGAGGGGGACCGGAAGCGTCCCCGATCGCAGGCCGGCTTCGTGCCCCCCCCCGTCTATCTGCGGCGTGAGGCGCACCCGTGGATTGCGCTTGCGGACGTAAAGCGCCCCGACCCCCTTGGGGCCATAGAGCTTGTGGGCCGAGAGCGACAGGAGGTCGATCTCCGTACTTTCCAGATCGATCGGAACCTTTCCCAGCGCCTGCGCGGCATCGCTGTGAAAGAACGCGCCCTTCTCCCGGCAGATCCGGCCGATTTCCCGGACCGGCTGCACGACCCCGATTTCATTGTTCGCCAGCATGACCGAGACCAGGATGGTCTCGGACGTGAAGGCGGCCCGCAGCAGGTCCAGATCGAGGAGGCCGTCCTCTTCCACCGGAAGCACGGTCACCCGGGCGCGTCCGTCCTGTTCGAGGGCGCGGCAGACATCCAGAACCGCCGGATGTTCGGTGGCGATCGTGATTACGTGGTTCCCCTTGGTCTTGTAGAAGTCGACCACGCCCTTGATGGCGAGGTTGTTGCTCTCGGTCGCCCCGCTCGTAAAGACGATCTCGGAGGACTGGGCGTGGATCAGCCGGGCGATCTCTTCCCGCGAGCGCTCCACGGCCTCGGCGGCCGCCCTGCCGAAGGCGTGGGTCCTGCTTGCGGCGTTCCCGAATGTCGTCGTAAA
>DATGFI010000263.1:0-5642 GCA_035309205.1 Planctomycetota bacterium
CAATTCCCTCGACACGAGCTACCAGAGGAAATTCGACAGCTACCTGGGCCACGTCCGGGCCGCTCGCGAGCGCGCCCAGAAGATCGTCCGCAAGCGCCGGAGTCCGGAATAGGCGCCGGGAAAGGCGGGCCGCTCAGCTGATGAGCGGGAGGTCGTCGGCGTCGTCGCCCTTATTCTTCTTCTTAGGCTCGGGCAGGAGCTCCGTGATCTCCTCCACTTCCACCAGCTCCAGCTCCGCTTCCTTCTTCTTCATCGGGGGCGGGGGAGGCGGCGGATTGGAGGTGAAGGGGGCGACCCTCACGGCCGTCTCCTTCTTCGGCGGCGGCGGAGGCGCGACGGGGGGAGCCACCTTGACCACCTTGGGGGCGGGGGCGAAACCCGACGGGCGGGGGGGAGGCGCGGTGGGCGCCGCGACCTTGCTGACCACGGGCGCGGTCCGGTCGCCGATGGCCGCACGGTTCGGGGTCTGGATGGGGCCCAGTCGCCGCTTGGTGCCTTCGTCCATCTTGCTGACGGAGGCGGCGGTGCGTTCGAGCGCCGCGGGAGCGACCTTGACGTCCACTTCGCTGAGGGCGCGCGTCTCTTCGATCGCCGCCACCATGCAACCCCGCGAGACCGCCTTGAGGGGGTCGTTGGCCATGCGGATGTTGGCGACGTCGATCGGGAAGTTGATCTTCTCGAACTCCTCCCGGAAGACGTCGATGAATCCCGTGATCATGGAGGTGCCGCCGCCGCATACCACGTCGATCGGCTTGACGAACGTGGGCATGTTCTGGGCGGTTTCGAGCTTGACCCGGATGGTTTCGAGCGTGTATTGGATCAGGTTCCGGTAGTAGATGACGATGGCGTCCTGCACCCGGTCCTTGGGATTGTTCAGGTCGACGCCGCTTTCCTTGATGCCGCACACGAGGGCGGGGGACAGTCCGATCGCGTGGGCCACGTTGTTGTCGATCCAGTCGCCGCCCCGGGAGGTGGCAAAGGTGAGGGCGGGAACCGACTTATAGGCGACGCAGATGTTGAACATGCCGCCGCCGCACGAGATGCCGATGCCCGTGAAGTCCTGCTCCTTGAGCTCCGAGAAGACGATCGAGTGTCCTTCGAGCATCGGCCGCGGCGTGTAGCCCAGCTTGCGGAGCACCGTTTCCAGGACGCCCCGGTGGTAGATGACGTTCCGCTCCACGTCGATCGGATCGGCCGGCACGGAGAAGGCGCAGACCTCGCCTTCCTGCTTGGGGTGGCCGAGCATCTCCGCGATGATGAGGCTCACCACCAGCAGCGCCTCGGGCTCGACCGGGGAGATCATGCCGTCCTTCATGGGGCGGCGCGTCGTCTTGTCGAAGACGTTGGCCAGCTCGAAGGCCGGGTCGCCGATCACGTACCCCTTGTCGCCCTGCACGATGTAATCGATGCCCAACTTCATGAGCATCTTCTTCGTGAAGGCATCCGAGCGCATGTCCAAGAAGGCGTTGCGCTGGATGTTGTACATGATTTCTCCGCCGACCTTCTTGCGGGCGGCGGCGCAGATGTTGACGGTGCCGACGTCGAGCCCTCGTCCCAGCTCGAGGTCCATCTTGTTGAAGGACAGGACCGTCCGGTCAGAGCCCTCGATGAGCTCGGCCTTGCCCCGGCTCACCGCGGCCCGGTCGACGCTGAAGTTCTTGATGAGCTGGAGGATCGTGCGGGTGGGACCTTCCCGCTCGATCATCTCCTTGATCTCGAAGAAGAAGTCCCAGTAGCGGTTGCCTTCCTGCTCGCTGCGGGCCTTCTCCGCCGATCGGACGAGCTTGGTCAGCTCCTTCACCCAGTTCTGGGGCAGGGTCTTCTCGACCGCCAGTTCCGCCAGTTGCTTCTGCCGGGCGGCGGAGTTGATTTTGGAGATTTCCAGGAGCTGGGGGTCTCCCAGGAGCCCCTTCTCGCCCAATTCGGCGACCTCGGGGTCCAGACGTTGGAGGGCCAGAACCTTGTCCACCTGATACTTGGACAGGCCCTTGTTCTGGAGCCGGTTGTACAGTTGCTCCCCGAACGCCTTTTCTTCGTCGGCCATGGATTTATCTTACCATATCAGGCTCACCCCCCGGACCCTCCGAACGGGTCCCGCCTGATGCCCCGGTCTGAGGCGAGCCGGCCGCGGGGCCCGGCCGGGCCCCGCGGCGGCTCCACCTGACTGTGTCTGCGATGCTTACGCCGTCTGACTCGACATTTCCAGCTGGGCAGCCACGAGCGAGCCCTTCGCCGTCGCGTTGAAGGGATCCTTCGCCATCCGGATGTCCTTCACCGGAATCGGGAAGTCCAGTTTCTTGAACACGTCCTTGACGAGCTCGATGAAGTTTCCCGCCATCGACGTGCCGCCCGAGAACACGATCGAGATCGGCTCGTTGAAGCTCGGCATGTTCTCCGCCGACTTGAACCGCTCGGCGATGTTCGTGATGTTGTACTGAATCAGGTTCCGGTAGTAGATCGCGATCGCGTCCTCTTCGCGGTTCTTGGGCTTGATGAGATCCACGCCCTTTTCCTTGATCAGCGCGGCCTTTGCGGGCTTGATGCCCAGCACGTTGGCCACGTTCTTGTCGACCCAGTCGCCCGACCGCGCCGTGGAGAAGTACAGGGCCGGCATGGACTTGTAGGCGACGCAGATGTTGAACATGCCGCCGCCGCACGAGATGCCGATGCCCGTGAAATCCTCCTCGCCCAGTTCGGCGAAGGTCACCGCGTGGCCTTCGATGATGTGCGAGGGCTTGTAGCCCAGGCTCCGGAGCACGGCGTCGAACAGGTCGCGGTGGTAGGCCACCGACAGGTCGCTATCGATGGGGTCTCCCGGTACCGAGTAGAAGCAGACCTCGTTCGGCACCCGGGGCTGGCCCAGGATCGAGCCGATGAGGAGCTTCATGACCGGCAGGGCGTCCTGCTCCTTGGGGGAGATCAGGCCGTCGGCCATGGGCCGGCGCGTGTTCTTGTTGAGGACGTTCGCGAGCTCGAAGGCGTGGTCCCCCAGGACGTACATCTTCTTGCCCTGGACGACGTAGGGGACGTTGAGCCGGGTCAGCATGTTCTTGGTGTAGGCGTCGATCGGCACGTCGATGAAGACGTTCCGCTTGGGCCGCAGCTCGACTTCACCCTTGTCGTTCTGCTCCGCCGCCACCAGGTTGCACGTTCCGACGTCCAGGCCCTTGCCGTACGCGATCTTGGAATCAGCCACCGTGATGCCCTCCTGTGTTGTTGCAGGGAAGCCCCTCGGGCCCCGTCCCCCAGCTTCTAATATCGAAAACTACTTCTTTTCTTCGTCCTTCTTTTCGCCGCCGCCGCCGCCCCCGCGCATCGCCTTGAGACGCTCCAGCGCGTTGCTCATCTTGCCGCCGGACTTGGACTCGACCTGCATGGCCTTGACGTTGCTCTCCAGCTCGCCCTGAACGAGGCTGTCGAGCGTCGCCTGGCTGGGACGGAAGTCGACGTCGCCTTCCATCTTGCCCATGCCGCCGCCGCCCCCGCCGCCGCCGCCGGCGAAGGACCGGTTCCGCAGGTCGCCGAGCTTCTTGTTGACTCCGTCCATGACCTTGGTGAAGAGCTCCGACATCCGCTTGAAAAGCTCCTCATCCGACTTGCGCATCTCCTCGATCATCTCGGCCTGCTTCTTGGCGGCCTCGGTCTTCATCTGCTCGATGACGATGCGCTCGTTGGCCATTTTCGCCTGGTATTCCAGGTCCACCTCGCGGCGGACCCGCTTCTCGATGTCGGCTTCCATCGACGACATCTTCTTCTTCATGTCGTCGACTTCGGCCCGCATGACGTTCTTTCCGTCCTCGTAGCGCTGCTTGGCCGTGTCCTCTGCGAGGCGCTGGGCGGTCTTGAGCTGGTTCTGGAGGTTTTCGACCGACGCCGCCAGCGTCGCCTGGCTCTGCTCGGCCAGCTCGGCCTTGTCCTTGGTGGTCTGGTGCTCCTTCATCAGCCGGTCAAGCTCCTTCCGGGAGGCCTCGATCAGCTTCTGACGGTCGTCGGAGGACAGGAGGTTCGTCTTGGTGGAGATGATCCGCTCAACGGCGTCGCCGATGAGCTTGTTGATCATCGATTCATCGAGCACCTTGACCCGATGAATGCCCTTCTTCGCGAGCTCCTGAAGAGTGCTCTTCGAAGAGCTTTGTTCGATCGCCCTCCGAACGTCAAACGGCTGCTGTTCGGTCATGGCAAGTCTCCAGCGCCCGATTATATCCCACGGTTCAAAGCAGTGTCAAACAAACTTCCGGAATCCGGCCCCGGGAAGCCCTCGACGCTAGTTCACCGGCAGGCTCGATCCCAGCTTGTTCAGGATAAGCTGATTCTTCTCCGATGTGGACGAGAGCGTCGCGATGAGGAGCAATCGGCGCGGGTTCTCAAAGTCCTTCTGGATTTCCCGAATCGTCCCCTTCAGGACCACTTCCTGTCCCATGCCGGTCACCTTGAACTCCACGACGCGACCGGTCAGGTGGCGGATCAAGCCTTCCATGACGGCGTTGGAGGGCACCATGGTCGTCGTCCCCCCGCCGCCCATCTTGAGGAGGGCGGTCAGGTCGGTCGCGGAAAGGGCGACCGCCTCCCCCGTGTACTCGTTCTGCGTGTCCCAGAACCAGATCTTCACCCTCTTGGAGGCGATGATCGACTTCTTGATCTTCGAGTCGTTGATCTTCGAGGAGTCTTTCACGGGAGAATTATACCATGCCGGATCCGGGCAGCACCTTATTCGGCCGCCGGTCCGGATCGCTTCTTTCCCGGGGAATTCACTTTTGACTGGATTCGGAACTTCTCGAGCTTGTAGAGCGCGCGCGACGGCACCCGCAGGGTCATCCGCACGAATGAGTCGACGTATTCCCGCTTGAGCGGCACCGACCACGTCGACAGCTCCGCCAGCAGCTTCCCCTCCGACTGCGGGATCTCCACCTCGACGTCGATCAGCCGGCGCGTGAGCCGCTCGGCCACCCGCGCGGTCAGGACTTCGATCCCGTCGGCGGTTCGCGCCGAAATCGCGATGGCCTCTGGATGCCGGCTCAGGAGGATCTCCCGCTCGATCGGGTCGCGGAAGCGGTCCACTTTGTTGAAGACCAGGAGCATCGGCTTCTCCGAACAATCCAGGATTTTGAGCACGCGTTCGACCGCCTCGATCTGCTCCGACGCCTGCGGGTGGCTGGCGTCCACGACGTGCAGGAGCAGATCCGCCTGGGCGACCTCCTCCAGCGTGGCGTGAAAGCTCGCGACCAGGTCGTGAGGCAGGTTCCGGATGAAGCCGACCGTGTCGGAAAGCAGCACCTTGATCCCGCCATCGAGGATCCAGATCCGCGTGCGCGTGTCGAGGGTCGAGAAGAGCTTGTCCTCGACAGCGACCCCGGCCTTCGTCAGCGCGTTCATCAGCGTCGACTTGCCGGCGTTCGTATAACCGACCAGGGACACGGTGGTGTTCTCGACGGTTCGGGCGGAAACCTCGCGGCGCTTGCGCTCCTCGACCACCTTCATCTCGCGGCGGAGGGCGACGATTCGCTTGCGGGCGAGCCGGCGGTCCGATTCGATCTGCTTTTCGCCCGGTCCGCGCATCCCGATGCCGGCGCCGCCGCCCGCCTGCTGCTCGCTCGTGATGTGGGCGCCCAGCTTGGAGATGCGGGGGAGGGTGTACTCGAGCT
>DATGFI010000264.1:0-2077 GCA_035309205.1 Planctomycetota bacterium
GGCCCTTGAAAAACGCGTTCATGGTACTCTCGACGTTCTTCTCGGCATGGCGGACCTCTTCGGGAGAGACGTCTCCCGTGTATCGCTGAACGACGTTTTGTTTGTCAGGATCCTGGGAGTACCCCCGCGCCACGGCGTCCACCAGCTTCGCGCAGAACTCCTTCTGCTTCTCCTCGGAGCCCAGACCGATCGTCTCGAGCCGTTTGTCGACGTCGTGTCTCCCGTCTTCTTTCAGAAAGCCTCGCAACTCCTTCACGGTCCCCAGGGCCGCCTGCGTGAACTTCTCCGGGTGCGCGTACGCATAGTCCGCCGGGTGCCCTTCCTTCGCGTGGCCGAACACCGGGTCGTCGGGATGGACGAAGGAATCCACGTACATGTGCAGGTACTGCCCCATCAGAACGAGCCGCGCCTGCCGGAGCTGTTCCGCGCCGGCCCCGGACTGCCTGAGGGAGTCCATCTGGGTTTGCATGTAATCTTTGAAAGCGGCGGTCGTCTCCCCCTTCTTGGGATTGAGCGCATGGAGAAACGCGGCCGGGCCGATCCGGGAGAGCGCGCCCTTGTCATCGAAGATGAACCGATCGAGCGTCTTGTCGTCGGACATGAGCCGGGCGGCGAGCCCAGGATCCTTTCGAAGCGCCTGGACGACGTTCGTGATAGCGGGAACGTCTTCCCGGAACGCGCCGTGCATGGCTTCGGTGGTGTGGTTCATGTCCATGCTCCAGGAGCTGTTGGCGATCAGCCTCGCCTCCCGCTCGGAGCACCCCGCAGCGATGGCGAGCCCGTAGACCAGGACCCGGTGCTCCGGCTCGTCACCCGCAAGCGCGAACGACGAGCTGACGAGCAGAAGGAGTGCCGCTACCCAACCGATCCGTTTCATCTCAGAAGCTCAGCTACCGGCAGGCGCTATTTCTTCACCACTCGAACCTGGAAATCATCCTCCGGGGGCTTCGGAGCGGAAGCGACCTTGGCCAGGGGCATCTCCTCGCCCGCCGCCTTCGCCCAGCTCCGGCCATCCATCGGAAGCTTCGACCGATTGGCCTCCACCCAGGCCACCGCTTTCTGGTTCCACGGGTCGCCCAGGTTGTAGAGCTGGTACCGAACCATATTGAAGAGTCGCAGGACGAGATCCGCGACAGTCTCCGCGGGCGTCCACTTCCAGGTATCCGTGCACACGCCTGTTTTCGGCGGCGGCTGAAAGTTCGGATGAAAGATCGGCGTGATCTGCTCTACCACAGGGGCATTTCCCCATTTGGGGTACCCCGCGGTCAGACTGATCTTGATCCGATGCTCTTCTGCAATACGAGGCTTCCCCGCCGCATCCAGGGTCAAGCCCTTGCAGCGGAAGGTGACCACGTAGGAATCGGCAGCCTCGCCGGAGGCGCTGAAATCAATGAGCGCGGCCTCTTCCTTCAATTGGCGCATCCCGAGGAGTTCTTTGGCCAATCGATTCGTGCGAGAGTTCACGCCCGCCTCCAAAGTGGGGGGCTGCGGCTATCGCACCCCTGGGACGACGTCTTTCCTTCGCCTGCGGCCCGAGTACCTTGGGATTATACCCCACCCAGTCCGGCGCGAGGGATCGCCTGGGATTAGCCCTTCTTCGGATCGGAAAGCGGGGCGTCGTCCGCACCTGGGCCCGCGCGGAGGGCTTCGACGAAGCGCTGGAACCTCTCGTTCTGGATCCGAAGTGCTGCGAGATCGTTCTTCGCCGCCTCCTCCTCGCCACGCCAGAAGCGGACCAGACCCAGGCCCACGGCGGCGAACACGGCGTCGGAGCGGAAATCGAGCACCGAGCGAAAACAGCGCTCCGCCAGGTCGAACTCCCGCGTGAGCAGCGCCTCGGCGCCCAGCGTGAGCGACGTCTGCGGCATCCGGAACTGCGCCCCGACGTTCCCCGTCTGAAGAACGAGAGTGAGGTGGACATAGAGGATTTCGAGACTCCAGGCGAGGGCGTACCCCTCGAGCGTCCCGGGCTCCATTTCCCGCGCTTTCGCGTAGTCCAGATAGCTCCCCTCCACGTTGCCGGGGTACCGCGCCAAGCTCCGGAGGAGGACCGCTTCGCACGACTGCGGACGCATCG
>DATGFI010000265.1:0-4242 GCA_035309205.1 Planctomycetota bacterium
TTGAAGCAGGATCAACCGAGACTCCTCCACGAGGGCCTGCCGCACCGTACCGATGCTCGTTCCGATTCCCACGAAATCGAGCCCGTATTTCCGGTCATGCAGGCCCGCTGAGACGATAACGCCCAGGGGCCAGTCCTTCATCGTCCATTCCACGGAGGCTGCGGCAGAAACATCACGATTCCTCCGCACCCATTCGGAGACGGGCTCGACCGACACGATCATCCGCGTTCCCAGGACGGAAATCTTCTTATCCACCCCCCGGTAGAAGACATAAGCCCCCAGGAGGGGCGGGAGCACGGCGTAGTCCCAGCCGCTCCAGCGGTCCAAGTACCAGGCGTCGTCCTTGATTCTTTCCTCGGCATTGACCTTGTAGCGCGCCAGGTACGTCCGACGGAGGGCATCCCAGAACACCTTCCGCTGATCCAGCATGAGCTCGTGGAGGTCCGCTCCCTCCGTCCCGGTCTCGAAGCCGAAGGAATTGGCCCTGGAGTCGCTGAAGTTCGAGAAATAGCGCGCTTCCCGCGTTCCCAGCTGCATCAGGAATTCCCTTCCGATGCGGTCCTGACGCGGTCCCAGGCCGACGTTCAGCAATTGCGCCGTGATGCTCCGCCCGTCATCGTCGTCCCAGCTCCGGACGGCCTGCCGCGACCCCAGTCCTCCCGCGCAGGTGAAGATGCTGTCGATCAGCAGCTCCGGTCCCTTCAGCAGGGCGTCGGCCACGTCCGAGGCGGGATCCGGGGCGCCGCGGCGGTAGAATTCGGATACCAGCTCCGAACGAAAGCACAGCTCGTCCGACAGCCCCAGGGAAAGGGGGATGTCGAAGGATGACGTTCGCGCCGGTCGGGGCGGCACCAGGGGATCGGGCCAGACGAATGGTGGCGGCTCAGGAGCGAAGAACCCCAGGGACACAGCCTTCGGGGGCGCGACCGCCGGAGGAGTGATCGCCTGCAGGGGCTCGCGCGCTGCCGGAGGAGGGACGACCTGGACCATCTCGGTCGGATGCGGGGGCGTAACGCCACTCAGTCGATTGGGGTCGCTGCCCGCCGCGGGGAAGCCCAGGAACCGTTCAAGCGTCCTCTGGATCTGCTTGTGAAGACGCTTCCGCTTTCTCTCGAAATAATCCGAGCTTTCGTCCGCGGTGGTCAGGTCGGCCGCCGTGGGCCTGAAGGCGTGAAAAACTATATTGCCGACGACGACGACCGTCACGAAAAACGCGCCCAGTCGCGTCAGGGGCAACCAGAACCGACTTCTTGCTGGGCCCATACAGGCGCCCCGGTACGTCACTCCGACCCTGTACAAACCGCGGGCCGGCCCCTAACTCTGGAGGCGCCATCCGGCGCTTCCGTAAATTATTATGGCGCGTCGCCTCCCTTGTTACAAGGGACAAATTGGAATCATAGATTGTTACGCGCAAAATCCGCCCCCCGGCGGATCTTGCGGAGAAGCGCTCAACTGCTTGCTGCGTAACGCTTAATGCTTCTTGATGCCCCGGCCGTCTTGGGGTATGTTTGCGCTACCGTGTTCCTTTCGTTTCCTCTTCGAGATCATCCATGAGTCAATCCAACAACCACAACGGGCCCGATTCCTCCATCGCCGTATTCATCGATTTCGAGAACTTTGCGCTGGGCTTTGAGCATTCCCGCAAGAAGTTCGAGATCCAGAAGGTCCTCGAACGCCTACTGGAGAAAGGCAAGATCATCGTCAAGCGCGCGTACGCGGACTGGACCCGCTACCGGGACTACAAGCAGGCGCTCCACGAATCCGCAATCGAGCTGATCGAGGTCCCCAAGCGCGGCACCGCGGGCAAGAATTCGGCCGACATCCGAATGTGCGTCGACGCCATCGACATGGCCCACTCCAAGGGCCACATCGACACCTTCGCCATCCTTACCGGCGACAGCGATTTTTCGCCGCTGGTCTCCAAGCTCAAGGAAAACGGCAAACGGGTCATCGGCCTGGGCATGAAGGATTCGACGTCGATGCTGCTGGTCGACAACTGCGACGAGTTCATTTACTACGAAGACCTGGAGCGCACGGCGACGACCGCCACGCCGGAGATCAAGGACGACCTCCCGAAGCTCAAGAAGGAGGCCTTCCAGATGATCGTCGACACGATCCTCGCCCTCAAGCGCGAGAATCGCGATACGCTGTACTCGTCGATGATCAAGGACACGCTCAAACGCAAGAAGCCTCAGTTCGACGAATCCTACCACGGCTACCGGACCTGGCAGGATCTGCTCGAAGACATGGAGCGCAACGGCATCATCCAGCTCACCACGGACCCGCGCAGCGGGACGTTTGTCGTGACGGGATTCGGGAAGAAGAAGTAGCTCAGTTCCCTGTCAGCTTCTGCCGCAGGTCCGCCGGAAGGTCCGGATTCGCCAGCGCTCTGGCTCTCCATTCGGCCGCCTCCGGTCGCTGGCCGCAGAGCCCGGTGAGGAAGTAGCAGATGCGCGCCTGCTGATCGCTTCCCACGGGCAGGGCCAGCAGCCTTTTGAATTCCGCTTCGGCTGCGGCATACCGGCCCAACCCGACTTCGACCACGGCGGCCGAATAGGCCAGGGACGGGACATCCCGCATCGAGGGCTGCGAGCGGAAGATGGACTCATAGATCCGTGCGGCATCGGCCAGCTTGCCCTCCCGGGAGAGGACGACCGCGTGATACCAGCGGGCCAAGAGGAGGGTCCGAAGCAGCCTCATTTCGTACGGCTCGGGATGGACGGCAAGCCGGTCGAGATCCCGGTGGACGAACTGGCCCCGCGCCCTCCGGAAGAGGCTCGGCACCTCTTCGGCCGGGATCGGCTCGTCCCAGATCGCTGGATCCAGGCTTTCTCCCGGGAGCAACGGCCCCCGCATCATCGGCCCCGCCGGAAGCAGGAACTCCTGGTCCGACTTGCCACCAGATTCCTCGAACCGCGGACGTTCGTAGTACCAGAGCGCCGGAGCGGCCCCTGCAGGGACGGTCTCGAGGACGGCCGAGCGAAGCGCCAGGTCCGTCCGGACCCCCCGGATCCTCTGCAGATAGAGCATCGACGCCTGCGCGTCATCCGATTCCGCGAATATCGCGGCATGGGGCGCGGCATGATCCAGGAACAGGTGCCCGAACGTCTCGGCGAGCGCATAGTCGCGCTGGTCCAGATCCTTTCGGTTGGAGACGACCGACCAAATCGTCCCGATCAGGGCGAGCAGGATCGCGATTTCGCGCGCCCTCCCGACGAAGCTCAGGCCGACACCGGCGACCATCCACAGGGGAATCCAGGCCGCCTCCATCCAGAAATCGTGCTGTCCCTCAAGCTTGAAAGCGACCGTGACCCCCAGCACCGGAAGGACCCACGCCGCCATGCCGGCGAGGAGCCGTCGGTTTTCCAGCCAGAGCCGCCAGACGCCGGCGCCGACAAGGACGGCGCCAACGCCCAGAAACTCTTCCCATCCGTAGCGCGCCACGTCTGCGACCCGGGTCATTTCAAGACCAAACGAGCCCGGCCGGCCGGTAAAGCGGGTTCCCAGGGCGTAATCCAGGAACCCCTCCCCTCCTCCCGCTCTTGCAAAATTCAGGGAGGACCCGAGATTCGCCAGCAGCGGGATCAGGAGCATCGGGCCCGTCGCACAGACCGCGGCCAGACCGAGTCGCCAAGCCAGCCCTTTCAGTCCCACGATTCGCCGGTGGAAGGCCACAAAGAGGATCAGGGCCAGTCCCGCATTCACCGCCGACGGATGCGCCTGCCAAGCCAGGCCGATCAGCGCCGCGACGATCGTGAAATCGCGCGGCCTCCCCGATTCGTCGGCTCGAATCATTCGCCAGAGGAGCAGGCACAGGATGAGGAAGTACAAGGCGTAGACCTTCGCAAGGATCGCCGCG
Source organism: Planctomycetota bacterium (assembly GCA_035309205.1). GTDB lineage: Bacteria > Planctomycetota > MHYJ01 > MHYJ01 > JACPRB01 > JACQFK01. The sequence continues at coordinate 3,860 of DATGFI010000265.1, forward strand.
GCCCAGAAGGTATACCCGCTGGCGGCCAGGCAGCCGATCGAAACGCCCACCCATTCCGCCAGAGGCCCCCCCTCCTCGGCGTTGTGGAAGACCGGGCCCTTCGTCGCGAGCAGATCGCGAACCGCGACCGCCATCGTTCCCGCGGCAAACGCTGCGCAAGTTGCCGAAAAGAGATGGACGGCATAGGTGAAGTCCACTGCTCCCATGGCCAGGGTCCAGGCCTTGCAGAGGAGGACGTACAGAACGAATCCGGGGGGATAAAGAACGCCAAGTTCCTTCACGGCGACGAGGAAGAAACCCGAGTCCTGCCAATAGAGGTGGCGTCCCGCGGTCGAGATCGACAGGGCCAGGGACAGGGCGAACGGGATCCCCGGGAGGATCAG
>DATGFI010000266.1:0-3237 GCA_035309205.1 Planctomycetota bacterium
GGCCGCCGCGGCAACTTCCCAGCAGTCGAGGAAGCCCCTGGCGCCGGGCCAGGGAATCGAGTGGCAGGGCGACTGGGCGGCCGCCGTCAAGGAGGCCACCGCTCGCAACGTGCCGATCGTGCTCACGATCCACAAGGACAACTGCCCGCGCTGCAAGGCCATGGAAGAGGAGACGCTGCGGAACGCGAAGGTGATCGAGCTCTCCAGGAGCTTCGTGAACGTGGTCGCCCACCGCGATACGGCTCACGGGAGCAGCGAGGCCCTCAGGGGCCGCGATAAGGTAATGCTCTGCAACGACTACGGCAACATCCCCTGCGAGGTCCACGTGAAGGGGTGGGGGGCGATCGGCCAATTCATCCAGGGCACTTTTGGGACTCCGACCACGGTGTTCTGCGATCCGTCCGGGAAGGAACTCTCCCGCCACGAAGGGGACCCCGGCTCCGCGGACATGATCAAGGAGATGAACGACGCGCTTTCGAAAGTGAGCGGGGACCATATCCCCCAGGCGCTCTGGTCCCAGGCGGTCCAGCTCCGGACGGATGCCGAGGCGGCGCTTCAGAAGGAGGACCTGAAGAAGGCTTCGGACCTCACCGGGAAGCTGGGAAAAATGAAGGGCAGCCCCTTCAAGACGATGTCGCAGGAGCTTTCCGCGAAGATCGACGAGAAGGGCGCCGAAGCCCTGAAGGCGGCTCTGGCGATCGAGAGCATCGACCAGAAGAAAGCGGCTCTCAAGAAGCTCTTGGACGAGGTTAAAGGCCTGCCCGTGGCTCTTGAGGCGAAGAAGGAACTGGACGCCCTGAAATAAGAACGAAAATCCATCCCTGAGGACGCTTTGCCCTGGGGAGTGCCGGTCGTCCCCTGGAATGAAGTCTCGGGAGCCTGGGAGCTCGCGGCGCGACTATTCGACTATTCGCGGCACGTTCCCTCCTGCGCGTCCCGACTCCTCTGATTTCTTTCAGCCCGCGGATCACGAATGGGGGGCCGATGATGCGGGGACACGGTCGGCGCCCTCCGAGGGAACCTGAGGCCGGTCAGCCGGCCGCGCCAGAGGGGCGCCGGGGGATGGGGGCAGAGCAGTGGCCACATTGAGAGACAGATTCGCCAGGCGGTACCAGACGCTCCGGACATCGAAGCGCAATTGCTTGAGCTCTTCGGGCGGCACCAGCGTTTCGAGGAGCTGGAGCGTCCCTCGTTCATGAGGCTGGTCGATCGACAGAGAAAGTAGGATGTAGTCGGCCCAGTCGCTCAATTCTTTCAGACGGCCCGCCAGATACTCCCGATTGATGTCTTTCATCCGAACCTCCCTGGGCGACTTTACGGATGCGGACTCCGGCGAGCGATCGGCTGCCGGTCCTTCGCCACTGATGTCATAGCGCCGACGGTTAAAGGATTGATGTGCGCGGAGCCAAGCTCGTGAGAAGCTGGGATCCGCTTGCGCTCGGCTTCCGCCGAGCGGCGTCTCCGGCGGGCGGCTACGAGATCCTGAGGGGAATGACGCCGAAGACTCCGAGTCCTGGCGGGTCGCCGCAGGCATCAAGCCCTAAAGCCGGAGGCAAAACCTTCCGATCTTATAGAGGGAATCGTTCATTATTTAAGAGAGGAGATGCAGATGGCGAAGAAGGGAACGAGCGCGTTCATGAAGCCGATGAAGCCGAGCGAGTCGCTTTCCAAGGTGACGGGGACTTCGGCGCTGCCCCGGAGCGAAGTGGCCAAGAAGCTTTGGGAGTACATCAAGGCGAACAAGCTCCAGGATCAGACGAACAAGCGCATGATCAATGCCGACGACACGCTGAAAACCGTCTTCGGCGGGAAGAAACAGGTGTCGATGTTCGAGATGACGGCGCTCGTCTCCAAGCACCTGAGCTAGACCCGGAACCTTCAATGGGGGAAACGGCCGAGGGCGGCCCTTCAGGAGGGCCGCTCTCGGCCTGATCATTTCTGGGCAATGGCCCCCTGCCGGGCGCCGGAGGAGTAGGGGATTTACCGGCGGCCGGATGAAGATAGAAAGGTCAGCCGCTCATCCTCAATCGACATCCGCAGGCCCCCGAGCTCCCGAAGCGACTCCTCGCGGGATGCATCAAGCGCAAGCCAATCCCGCGGGCCCCTTGAGGATCGGCACCTTCGCCTCAGGAGAAGCGTTCCCGGGGGGAGCCGCTCGCCGGGAACGGCGTGAGCCGCTTGAAGGAAAGGCCACGATCCTTCCCTCAACCTGGTAGGGGGCCCAAGATCCGTTCGAGCTCGTCGATCTGGTTCTCCAGATCGTGGATCCCTTCCTGAACCGGCTCGTCCACGGGATCCCGTCCGCGGACCATCTTCTCGAGGGCCCGCACGGTGGTCTGGAGGTGCTGGATCTGGCGCCTGAGGGACTCATTCTGAAGAGAAATCTGCACATACGTGGCGACTTTCAACTTCAGCAACTCCTCGTCGATGGGACTGAAGAGGAAGTCCGTGGCTCCTGCGATATAGCCCTTCTTGGCCTGGACGATGGTCTGGTCGTAGGCGGACATGAAAATGATGGGGGTGTGGCGGGTGCGGTCTCGCTGGCGGAGGGTCTCGGCGACCTCGAAGCCGCTCAAACCGGGCATCCGGATGTCGAGGAGGATGACGGCATAGTCGTTCCGATCGGCGAGCTCAAGGGCCTGGTAGCCATTGGTCGCGAGAGAGACGGTGTAGAACGGTTCCAGGATCATCTCGAAGGCCATCCGGTTGGCGGGATGATCGTCGACGATGAGCACCCGGGGTCGGACCGGCTGCGGGATCATGAACTCCTTGTGAAGGCTCGAGACTCCTAAATAATCTACGGCTTTTGGGGCCCCAATCCCACGGGAATTATCGGGCGGGGGAAGAAAAACCTACGCTCGTCCGAATTGCCGTGACTCCCCCAGAGAAAGGTCTTAATTCCGTCGGGCGCGAGCAGCACAACCTTCGGAGGCCCGATGAATCTTCCCACGTTCTCCTCCCTGCCGAAATTTCAGAAGGAGCGGCGAGCCGAGCCAGGAACTGAAGTCTGCGCGACGGCGGTGCTCACCGTTCCGTTCCATTGCGAAGGATACTCGGCGAAGGGCAAATCGCGGGCGATCAACGAAGACCGGTTCCGGTTCCAGCGCCTCGCGTTCCCGTTCGGACCTCGGGGAGAAGACGCTCTGTTCCTCGTCGTCGCCGATGGCCTGGGCGGAGAAGCCGCAGGGGAGCATGCGAGCCGGATCGCGACCGACTCCCTGGCCCGGTACCTGAGCC
>DATGFI010000267.1:0-5493 GCA_035309205.1 Planctomycetota bacterium
CGTGTCCTTCCCCTTTCGCGCGCTGGACGTCGCGGTGCCCTCGTTGCCCGTGCTCCTCCCGTCCGAACTTCTGGAGCGGAGGCCGGATGTGGCGGAGGCGGAGCGGCAGATGATCGCCGCCAACGCCGGGATCGGCGCCGCCGAAGCTGCCTATTATCCGACGCTCAATCTCGTCGGGTTGCTGGGCGCGACCAGCACGGATATCTCCCACCTCTTCCGGCGGTCCAATTCCGTGTGGGCCCTCGGCGGGGCCGTCTCGCAGCCGATCTTCCAGGGGGGCGCAATCGACGCCGGCGCGGAGCTCGCGCGGGCCCAGTATAATCAGGCCCTGGCCGCCTTCCGACAGACGGTGCTCGTGGCCTTCCAGGAGGTTGAGGACGCCCTGTCGACCCTGGCGGTCCTGTCACGCCAGTCGGAGGCGCAGGATCAGGTGGTGAAGGCCGCGCAGGAAGCCCTGACGCTCGCCCGGCGTCGGTATGAAGAGGGACTGTCGAGTCTGCTCGATCTCCTGGACGCCCAGCGATCCCTCATCGTCGCCCAGCGCGGCGCGAGCCTCATCTACCGCGACCGGCTGCTGGCGAGCGTTCTCCTGCTTCGCGCCCTGGGCGGGGGCTGGAGCCCCTCTCCGGCGCGGCAAACTCCCTAGGCGCCCGCCGGTTCCCGGTCCGCCCGATAGCGGCGCGTCGTCCTCACGTCCGCCGGGAGGAAGGGAAGCGGCAGGATCTGCTCCCGGCGCTGCTCGTCCTCGAGGTGGAGGGCACGCGCCTTCAGGAGATCCGCCAGCGTGATCATCCCGATGACTTTCCGCGGCAGCTCCGGCGTAACCACCGGCATCCGGGTGATGCCGGACTGAGCCATCCGATAGACCACGTGTCGGAGCGGCTCCTCAGGCAAGGCGAAGAGGGGATCCTTGTGCATGATTCTTACCAGGGTGGGGGCGTCGGCGGACTGGCGATTGCGGAACCGAAGCATGTTGAGCGTGACGATCCCCAGGAGCACGTCGTCAGGCCCTACGACGGGATAGCTCCACTGGTTGTGACTCTTCTCGTCGGAATCTGCCAGCCGGAGCGAGTCGTCGGCGCCCAGGGTGCCGGGGAACCGCAGGATATCGGTCTGCATGACCTCCTTGACGAAAAGGACCTCGAGGGGGTCGATGGAATACTCCCGAGTCACGTGGAATCCGCGACGTTCCACTTTTTCGGTCAGGATCGAGCGCCGGAGCACGAGCACGGTGAAGGCGTGCGCGGTGGTGACGGCGACGAGCACCGGAAGCAGCGCTCCGAGATCGTGCGTCAGCTCCAGCGTGAACAGGACCCCGGTTAGCGGCGAACGCATGGTGCCGCCCAGGATGGCGCCCAGGCCGATGAGGGGCCAGAATCCCACCCCCTGTTGGGGGAGGTAGGGGGACAGCAGACCGCCCATCGCCGCGCCGAGCATGAGGAGCGGAGCGAGCACACCTCCGGAGGTGCCCGATCCCAGGGCCAGCGCCCAAATCGTCCACTTGACGACCACGAGGAGAAGGATCTCCCTCATCGGCATCTGGCCGTTCAGCAGGGATTCGATGACATCGTAGCCCACGCCGAGCGCGCGGGGGAAGACAAGGCCGCCCAGGCCGATGGCCAGGCCGCCGATCGCCGGCCACCACATCCAGTGAATCGGGAGCTTCTTGAAGAGGTCCTCGGCGGCATAGACCGAGTACGTGAGGAGCGTGGAGAGTCCGCCCACACAGACGCCAACCAGGACGCAGCACGCCAGGGCGCCCGGAGAGATCGAGGTGGGGTGCGCCGGGACGGGAAAGAGCGGCCCGGATCCCAGGAGATAGCGCCTGAGGAACATCGCGGTCGCGCTGGCTAGGGCTACGGGGACGAAGCTGCGGGGCTTCCATTCAAAGAGGAGGAGCTCGACGGCGAGCATGACTGCGGCCAGGGGCGAGGCGAACGTGGCGGACATGCCCGCGGCCGCCCCGGCGACCAGCAGCGTCTTGCGTTCTGCGGCGGTCAGCCGGAAGAACTGGGCGATGATTGAACCGACCGCGCCGCCGGTCATGATGATCGGGCCCTCGGAGCCGAAAGGACCGCCGGAACCGATCGAGATCGCGGCGGACAGCGGCTTGAGGATCGCCACCTTGGGCTCCACTTTGCTCCCGCGGATCAGGATGGCCTCCAAAGCCTCGGGAATTCCGTGTCCCCGGATCCGGTCGGATCCGAAGCGGGCCATCACGCCGATGATGAGGGCTCCGACAACCGGAACGGCGACCGACCAGAGGCCCAGAGCGGAGTCGGCCGGTCGGAGCAGGTCGGTCGAGAGTCGGTGGAAGTAGAAAAGGTTGGTGAAGAGCCCGATCAGCTTCAGCAGAGCGAGCGCGACGTAAGCGCTTAGAGCGCCGATCGCGATCGCAAGGACGGCGAGCGGGAGGATCCTCGACGTCGCCGTGAAGTCGCCGAGGGGGCTTGGGGAAGCGTCGGTGTCGGGCATGGAGGCAGTTCCTTCTCGCTTTCAGACTGGAATATCGCGGTCAATGCGGGGAGCAGGAGAGGGGCCATCCGTCGGAGTTCCGAGCGGTGGGCGACCGAGAGTCTCCGGAGGAGGGCGTCGCCCTTCGGGGTGACCTCGATCAGCACTTCGCGGTGATCCAGCACGTTTCGGTTGCGGCGCACGAGCCCCAGGGCGGAGAGCCGGTCGACGAGCCCGACGACGGTGTGATGCTTGAGCTGGAGTTGCCAGGCAAGGGCGCCGATGGTCGGCAGGCCGTCGGACGGGAGTCCCTTGATCGACAGGAGGAGCTGGTGCTGCTGGGGCTTGAGTCCGGCGCCCCGCGCGACCTCCTCGCTGAAGGCCACAAAGCGCCGGACGAGGTGGCGGAAATGGGCGAGGCTCTGGTAATCCGGCTCATCCAACCGAGAAGGGTGCAGCGACATGTCCGGGGAAAGTATATCGTACTACGATACAAAGTCAATCCCAGGAATGGAGAATGGCGGCCCCGGACATCCTTCGCCGAATTCCGGAGATCTCTCCGCTGCAGGCCGGTATAAGGGATAGGTATTCTCATGACGAAAGGGCCTCCCATGAACCTGAGCCGACTGGCGACTCCCGCCTTCCTCCTCCTGGCCGGCCTGGCCGTTTGGGCCCAGGCCAAGGGGCCCCGCACCACGATCCCCGAGGAGAAAGACCGCAATCGCCACGAGGAATTCCTCAAGATCACGAAGGCGGGAGGGGTCGACCTGCTCTTCGTCGGCGACTCCATCACCGACGGCTGGCGGGGCGGCGGGAAGGCGGTCTGGGACAAGACCTTCGGACCCTTCAAACCCGCCAACTTCGGCATCAGCGGCGACCGCACCGAGCACGTCATCTGGCGGATGCGCAACGGGGAGCTCGACGGCATCCAGCCCAAGCTGGTCGTGCTCATGATCGGGACAAACAACGGCGATCCGGCCCCCGACGTGGCTCTGGGCATCAAGACCATCCTCCTGGACATCCACGAGCGCTGTCCCCGGACGAAGGTGCTGCTATTGGGCATCTTTCCGCGCAGCGAGAAGCCCGACGGCGCCCGCATGAAGAACGACGAGGTCAACAAGCTGATCTCGCGGTTCCAGGGCGCGCTGGAGCTGGGCCGCGTCTTCTACCTCGACATCGGCCCGAAATTCCTTGCCGCCGACGGCACCCTGCCCAAGGACATCATGCCCGACTTCCTCCATCCCAATGAGAAGGGCTACCAAATCTGGGCCGACGCCATCATCGACAAGGTGAAACAGCTGATGCAGGAAGACTCGGGGAAACCGCTCCCGAGCTTCTCGCCCCCCTCGAGCGTCGCCAAGGTGGCCAGGATCGAAGAGGGCATCGCAGGGGGAAAGTTCGACTCGGGCCTGAAGGCGCTGGAGAAGCTCAAGGACGACAAGGATCCCAAGACCGCCGACGCCGCCAAGGCCACCCTCGCGATCATCGAGGGCTGGAAGGCGTCGGTCGACGCGGAAATCGCCCGTCTCAAGGAGGCGGGGGACGTCGTCCTCGCGGCGGAGATCGCCGGCTCCATGGCCAGCACCTACACCGGCGATGCGGCCAAGACCTACCAGGAGCAGGCCTCCGAACTGAAGAAGGATCCCGCCTACGGTGTCGGCAAGGAATACCAGAAACTGGCCGCGCGGCCTGCCGAGCAGCGGAAGGATCCGCGCTTCGTCAAGCTGGTCGAAGCTTTCCTCAAGAAGAACCCGGAAGGCTTCTACGCCAGAGCGGCCCAGGCGCTGATTTCCGGGAAGTGAGGTTAGATTTCAGCCCCGGGCTCTCTCCAATGTCTGCAGGAGGCTCACGATGAAGGTTCGACTTGCCGCCGGGTTCGCCCTCTCGTGCTGGGGCGCCTTCGCTTCCGCGGACACGAAGGGGATCAAGGTCACCACCGACCGCACCGTCGACGCCAGCTCGCTGGAGTCCATCGTCCGCGACGTCTGGGCCCGGTCTGGCGCGAAGACCGATGACGAGAAGGCGATCGCGATCTACGAATACCTCCACAACACGATCTTTCATTGGGCCTATGCCACCGAGCCCTCGCCGAATCGGTGGGCCCGCTCAAGGTGATCAACGTGTACGGTTGGGGGCTCTGCGGAGGCCAGCACACGGTGCTGAAGGCCCTCTATGAGACCGCCGGCTGGAAATGCCGCTATGTGGGCTGGCCCGGACACACGACGATCGAGGTCGAATACGGCGGGCGCTGGCACTACCTCGACGTCTTCCTGAAGTGTTACTACTGGACCAAGGACCGGTCCCACGTCGCGAGCGAAGAGGAGATCGCGAACGATCCGTCGATCGTCCTGGACGCCGTGAAGGACGGGCGCGCGGCCCGGCAGAATCTCTGCTGCGGGGACGAACCCCAAGGAGTGGTTGAAGGCTGCAAGGCGCGGCACGTGGAGGGCGACAGCAAGGGCTGGGCCTCCGTGACCTGGCGCGACGAGAACTATAGCCCGGCGCTCGGCCTCGCTTCCGGCGCGTCGCTGCGCTTGGACTGGAAGTCCTTGCCGGAGGCCTTCGCCGTGACCGGCAAGGCTCCCGCGCATTCCTGCTCGATCAAGGACTTCCGCGAGGACAAGGTGCTCGGGCCGCTCCTGGAGCATTACGGAACGAGGAACTGGTCCGACGGCTCGTTTGTCTACGCGCCTCAGTTCTCCAGGACCGCCGACGTGGCCGACATCGACCTGTCGGGGGCGGCCGCCACGGGAGGGAAGCTGACGGCCACGGCGGGCGCGGGGGCCGCGGTCTTCAAGCTTGGGCTTCCCTACGCGTACGTCACGGCGACGCTCGATGCCGGCTTCGAAGGCGGGGACGGCAGGCTCTCGGTCTCGGTCGACGGCGGGAAGACCTGGAAACCGGCCTCTCCCGGCGATATCTCGTCGCTCCTCAGGCAGAAATACGACGTCCGCGTGAAGGCGGAATTCAGCGGCTCGCTGACGAAATTCGGACTCAGCGCGGTGGTTGAGCACAACCGAAGCGCGCTCCCGGCGCTCC
>DATGFI010000268.1:0-6681 GCA_035309205.1 Planctomycetota bacterium
AGTTCCTTGGCCCGCTGGTAATGGGGCGCGGACCGCTGCTGTGTGCCGACCTGGACGATCCTCTTGTGTTTTCGCGCGACCTGCTCCATCCACTCCCCCTCCCGGACGAAGAGGTGAAGCGGCTTCTCGACGTAGACGTCCTTTCCCGCGGCGCAGGCCATCATCATCTGGAGCGCGTGCCAGTGATCGGGGGTCGCCACCACAACGGCATCCAGGTCCTTGTCGTCGAGCAGCTTTCGGAAGTCCCGATATTGCTTGAGGTCGCCGCCGACGAGTTCCCTGCAGGCGTCGGCTCGAGGCTGGTAGGTTTCCGCCACGGCGGCGACGCGTGCATCTCTGAGCCCGTGGAAACTGCGGGTGTGGATGCGTCCGATGAGGCCGAACCCGATGATTCCCACGTTCACCCGGTCGTTCGAGCCCGCGATCTGCGCATAGGATCTGGCGGAGACCGCCGTCGCCCCGGCGGCAAGCACGCCGGTTCTGATGAAGTCGCGGCGGGTGGGGGGGAGCGCGACGGGCTGAACGGGCACCGGGGAAACGGAAGGATTCACGGATTCATCGTGCGAATGGCTGAGGACATCTTCCGTAGCTTCCACGACAGGCCTCACTTTCTATATGGCAATCCGATCGAATTCGTCAAAAGACCTTCACCGCCGCCGTTCCCATGGAACGGCGGGCAACTCGCTCGGGGGATCCCTTCTATAGGTCAGTGCGGGCAATCCTGGAGCTGCTGTAGAAGTTTCTTCGAGGTCCCTGGCAAGGAGGTCGAGGGAACTTTCCCATCTTTGGAGACTCACCTGCAGCCCGGGACACCGTTGCCCCACGAAATTGAAGGACATTAGGCGGGGAGCGGGACATCCCTCTATCTGCATCTGTCCCCTCGTCAGGCGCCAATCCTGACGCTGGAGTCAACAGGTTCATGGATCCGCGAAGAAGAGCGTCCAGAAGACTCGGATGGAACGCCCCCCGCCGACGCTCGGGGCCGGCTTCGATCACCTCCTCCCCGGAATCCGACGACCGCGCGCCAGGACGTCCGAAAGTGCCTAGAGGCTCGCATCTCCTATTCCCTGAATTCTTTACAACCCAGAAGCACCGTCTAGCACAAAGGAAAAAAACCAAAATCGCAGGCGGGTGTCAGGGCCGGTGTCTTGAGCGAGCGACTCTTCCAAAGGATGAACCGTCGATTCCCGAGTCAGGTCGTGCGCGTCGCAGGACCGGACGTCGTGCAGGGGGCACTGCATCGGGGATTCGGTCAGAGCCGGAGGACGATCGCCCCTACTCCTGCGCTGATCTTCGGATGGGGGAGTCCGATAGCTTGACTCCTTCGGATGGCAGAACCGTCCAGGTCAAGCTCGCCGTCCATGGAGGCCCGGTCGCCCGGTATAAGCTCACGAGGCCTCCCACCACGGTACCGGCACGCCGACCCTTCCACGGTCTTTGGCGATCCAGGGAAGCGGTTCGGCCAATCACCTGGAAGGGGGACGATCCCGAGAAAGTGAAGACAGGAGGAGACGGATCTTGTTAAAGTCGACCAAGCCACTAAAATTGGAGTCATCGCCATCGCGGCGTGGAACAGGAGTAAGAAACCGGTGCTATGGAGAAATGACATGAATGATTCCGTCGGCCGCGGACCGGGGCCCCTTGCGGCCCGACTGTTCCTGAGATTTCTCCTGGTCGTCGCCGGTGCATCTTTCTCAAGCTGCATTGTGGCCTACGAACCTGCTTATCACCATGAAGTGCGCTACGTCGAGGGCGCGCCGGAGATCGTCGCCGATCAGGCCCCGCCTCCGCTCCAGGAGGAGGTGGTCACGGTGGCGCCCGCCCCGGGCTTCGTCTGGGTGGGCGGTTACTGGGGGTGGTACGGGGGCCGCTACGTTTGGGTCTCCGGGGGATGGCATCGCCCCCCCCGGCCCGGAGCAGTCTGGGTCGGTGGCACCTGGACCCCGAGGCCGGGTGGCGGCCACGTCTGGGTCCGGGGCCGCTGGAGGTAGCTCCCTTTCGAGAGGCGACCAGGTGAATCCATGGACATCCTTCGAGCCATCTATGCGCGCCGCGACGGTCGCTCCTACAAAAACCTGAGGGTGAACCGCCCCGCCATCGAGTAGCTCCTCCGGGCGGCGGTGCAAGCCCCCAGCGCGGTCGATTCCCAGCCCTGGGCGTTTGCATCCAGGATCGCGTATGGCGTAAGAAGTATTCCAACCGCCTCAAGGCACTTCTTCTCGACGAAGATCTGACGAATCTGCAATCGCAGAGACCCTAATCGCGCTTATGAAAGAGTTCTCAGTTATCGCCCGCCGATGCTCGTCTGCAAACGTCGAGACGATTCCTCTACAGGGCCCTGTGACAGTCTCGAACTGTTCCAAGGAGGGCCATCGTGGGGCGAACTGTCGGCCGGGTCCTGGCGGCATTAGTGGTGACGTTGTCGGCAAATGTGTCTTCGTCCCAGGAGAAGGCTTCAGGAAGGGATTCGGCAGGGCTGTCGGCTCAGTTCGCCGACGAGATCCTGCCCATCCTTCGGGCACGCTGCACCAAGTGTCACGGCGCTGAGAAGAAGAAGGGCGGCATCGATTTCTCGGCCGTCAGCGAAGGCTCCGGACTCCTGGAACAGAGGAAGCTTTGGAAAAAGACGTTCGACCAGGTTGACGTGCTCGCCATGCCCCCCGAGAAGGAGCCGGCGCTCGAGGCCGCGGAGCGCGAGCGCCTCCTGGCCTGGAGCCATGCGGCGGCGGTCTGGGTCGACCCCGCGCGCGCTGGCCGGCGCGACCCCGGGCCAGCGCCTCTCCGTCGCCTCAGCAGGACGGAATACGCCTTGACCGTCCGGGACTTGACGGGACTGGATTTCGACGCCTCCCAGGCCGTCGGGATGCCGGAGGAGGAGCCCGGGGCCCAGGCGTTCGAATCGCGCGCGGATGGGCTGACCGTCTCGCTCGTCCACCTGGAGAAGTACTTCCTGGCGGCGGATCAGATCCTGGACCGGCTCTTCGCGGGCCGCCCCGGGACCAAGCCCGCGCCGAAGAAGCCCGCGGCCGAGGCCTATGCCCGCATCTTTTGCTCCATCCCGGGACCCGACGTGTCGGAGGAGGACGCGGCACGGGAGATCCTTGCCCGCTTCCTCCGCCTGGCGTACCGGCGCCCGGTCCGTCGTGAAGACCTGGATCCCATGGTAGCCGTCTTCCGCGCGGCGCGCGACCGGAGGCAGCTGTTCGAGGAGGCCGTCCGGGTCGCCCTCCGGGGCGCCCTCGTCTCGCCGAACTTCCTCTATCGCCTCGAGGATTCGCGGCCCGCGGGCGGCGCCCCGGGCCCGCATCCCATCTCGGAGCACGAGCTGGCGACGCGGCTGTCCTATTTCCTCTGGTCGCGCATGCCGGACGATGAACTCCTCTCGGCCGCCGACCGGGGGAAGCTCTCGGAACCCGTGTACTTCGAGGCCCAGATCCGGCGGATGCTGGCCGACCCCAAGGCGCGCGCGCTGACGCAGTCTTTCGCAATCCCGTGGACCCGCCTCAAGTTCTTCAGCCGGGCGCGCCCGAGCACGGATCACTTTCCCACCTTTTCGCGCAAGCTTCGAGACGCCATGCTCCAGGAGGCGACGACCTTCTTCGATAAGCTTCGAGAAGACGACCGCCCCGTCCTCGACCTGCTCGACTCCGACTATACCTACGTGAACGAGGAGCTCGCCAAGCACTATGGCATCGAGGGGGTCAAGGGGGACCAGTTCCGGCGCGTCACCCTCAAGCCTGAATACCATCGTGGCGGGCTCCTGGGGATGGCAGCGGTGCTCGCAATGGGAGCCGAGACGTCGCGGACGAGCCCGACCCTCCGGGGAAGATGGGTGCTCGAGGTGCTCTTCGGCACGCCGCCTCCGCCTCCGCCCGCCAATGCCGGTCGGCTTAAGGAGGACGGGAAGAAGGAGAAGATGCCCAAGACCTTCCGCGAGAGGATCACCCTCCACGCGAAGGATCCTTCCTGTGCGGCCTGCCACTCGCGGATCGACCCGCTGGGGTTTGGACTCGAACAGTACGACGCGATCGGCGCCTGGCGGGAGACCGTCGGCGACGCGGCCGTTGATTGCTCGGGCGAACTGCCGACCGGCGAGCGGTTTCGTGGGGCGGCGGAGCTCAAGGGAGTGCTCTTGAAAACAAAGGACGCCTTCGTCCGGAACCTGGTCGAACAGATGCTCTCCTACGCGCTGGGGAGGGACCTCGTCGATGACGACGAGGCGGCGGTTCGGGAGGCAAAGGCCTTCCTCGAGAAGCACGAGGATCGGTTCTCGTCGCTGGTGCTCGGGGTGGCTGAGAGTCTCCCGTTCCGGTGGCGCCGCACGGACGAGAGCGGCAGCGAATCCAAATGAGTTTCTGATTTCGGAAAGGACAAAGGTCATGACCATCACGCGCAGGCAGGTCCTCCGGGGCGCGGGCGCAACGCTGGCGCTCCCGTTTCTCGAATCGCTGATGCCCCGGGCACTGGCTCACAGGGCTGCGGCGCGGCCGCCCCTCCGCATGGGCATCGTCACCTTTGGCGCGGGGACGGTCATCGAGTCCTGGAAACCGAAACAGACAGGGCCGCTGGCCCAGCTGCCCCGCATCCTGCGGCCCCTGGAGTTCGTCAAGGATCAGTTGCTGGTCGTCTCGGGCCTCTCGAACACGGGCCGGGGGGAGGGCGATCTGAACGGCCATACCCATTGCGCGTGGACCCACCTGACCGGCGCTGAGCTCGTCAAGGCCGAGGGCTCGCGCGTTCGGGCGAGCATCTCGGTGGACCAGGCAGCCGCTCGGGCGGTTGGAAGCGAGACGATCCTCCCCTCTCTGGAACTGGGCACCGCCGGATGCCGGTACTCCTTCCGGACGCCCGACACGCTCCTGCCGAACGAAGAAGATCCACGGCTCGCCTTCGAACGCATGTTTCGCGGCCGGAAGAAGGTCGTCCCCAATTGGAATCGCCGCCCCATCACGGTCTCGGAGAAACTCGATCGTGCGGAGAAGGGAAGCTCGGACGAACAGAGCGTGATCGACGCGGTTCTAGGTCAGGCCCGGGACGTCCGTGCCAGACTCGGCAAGGACGACCGCACCCGTCTGGACGGGTACCTCGAATCCTTGCGGTCCGTGGAGCGGCGGATCCGGCTGACCGAAATCATCCGGCGCGAGGAGGAGATCGACGAGAAGAATCCCGGCCCGTCCGAGCTTGCCCTTCCGAGGAACCTGCCGGCAGACCAGGCGGAGTTCACCAAGCTGCGCCGCCTCATCGAGCAGGACCCGGACTATCACGCGCAGTACATTCGGCTGATGTCCGATCTCATGGTCCTGGCGTTTCAGACGGACACGACGCGCGTGTGCACCCTGTCGTCGCCGGACGACGCCCTCTGGCCGGGCGTCGTGACGGTGGGCTACGAGCGCCATTACCACGTCATGCAGCACGGCGGCAACGGCAACCCCGCCGACCCGATCGCCCGGGAGGCCCTCCGCCAAATCCATACCTGGCAGACGGAGCTCTTCGCCGAGATGGTCCGCAAGATGGAGGGGGTCGATGAGGGCGGCTCGACGCTGCTCGACAACTGCCTGCTGCTCTACACGTCGTACATGGCCAACGGTGGGCACTCCCGCGAAGACTGCCCGATGCTTCTGGTGGGCCGGGCGCAGGGGACCCTCAAAACGGGGCAGCACCTGGCCTTCCCGATGCATACTCCCGTGGCCAATCTTTACGTCGAGATGCTGGATCGCATGGGGGTGAAGGTGGACTCGTTCGGGGACAGCAGGAGTTCCAAGCACGCAGCCTTCGACGGCCGGCTGCCGGGGCTCGCATGACGCTTCAGGACTCCCGCGGGTTCTTCGTGGCCGCTGGATACCAGGGCCAGCGGATCGTGTCGCAGAACGGTCGAGACTGGACGCACCACGAGATCGGCAAGGAAGGCGAAGTCTATCGCACCGTCGCGTTCGGCAGGGGACGCGCCGTGACGGTAGGCAGCTTCGGCAGCGGCAACATCTACACCTCGACGCCGGACGGAAGGACCTGGGAGCCCCGGGGCTTCAAGGACGGGAAGTACAGCAGCTACGTCCGGAACGTGTGCTTCGGCGACGGCCGCTTCCTGGCCGTGGGGGCCGATCCGCTCTTCACGATGGCGTCCCCGGATGGTCTCCAGTGGGGCGACTATCAGAAGCTCAAGGCGGCGGAAAATCGGCAAAACCAGATCCTCCGCCGGCTCGCCTACGGGAACGACCGGTACGTGGCGGCGGGGGATTTTGGCCGCCGCGCAACCTCGAAGGACGGGGTCGAATGGACCGAACTTCCCAAGACCGACGTGGCGGAGACCCTGATCGACCTGGCCTTCGGCAGGGGAGGCTTCGTCGGAGTCGGACTCAACGGCCTGTGCATGTCAAGCGAGGACGGCCTCACCTGGGCGCGCCGCTATTCGGGGGAAGAGGGGGAGCACCTCAACTCCGTGCTCTGGACGGGCGAGCGGTTCGTCGCGGTGGGCCACGGAGCTACGTACTTCTCCCCGGACGGGATCGGGTGGGAGAGGCGGCCCAACACGAACGGGCCGCTGACGGCGGCCTACGGGGCCGGGGTCTTCGTGGGGGCCCACTGGAAGGGACGGCTTCTGGTCTCCGAGGACGCCGTCGCATGGACTCAGGTCTACAAGTCGGAACATCACTTTGAGGTGGTTGCCTACGGGGGATGAATGAG
>DATGFI010000269.1:0-3272 GCA_035309205.1 Planctomycetota bacterium
CCCGCCTCGATCTTCGCCGCCGACGCGAAGCTCTGGAGCCTCCGCTGCATCCGCGGCCTGAAGAAGGTGGACGAGCTGGAAAGCACCTGCTCTCGCATCCTCAACGACAAGACGTCGGGCAGCCCCGGCCTCCTCCAGGCCGCGGGCGCGTCGCTGGCCGAGATCCAGCTCAAGAAGAACGAGAAGGACAAGACGAAGTGGCGCGACATCCTCATGATCTGCCTCCAGTCGATCGCGCAGGGCCCGCCGGCCGGCAAGGACGAGGCCGAGGACTACGTCCTGGCCCTCATGGTGGGAGCCAAGTGCTACGTCCTGATCTCCAACGACGCCGAGAAAGCCGAGGCGAAGGAGGAGTACAAGAACCGGGCGATCGCGTACTACAAGGAAGTGCAGCGAGGCTTCTCCAAGTCGTCGCTCGCGGAGGCCGCGACGAAGGAACTCGTCGCGCTGGGCGCCGAGGCGCCCAAGGACGCGCCCCCCAAGGATTCCAAGGGTCCCAAGTAGGCATTCGTGAGAACCGACCGCCATGAGTGATCCCCAGAAGCCCCTGTCGCCCGGAAGCCGGCTGCGGCCGGCCGCAGGCGCACCCGGCGCCAAGGGCCCGCGCCCGTCCCGTCCGGCGCTCCCGCCGCCGGGTCCCTCCGCCTCCAGCATGCGCCTCCGCAAGCTCCTCATGCTCGGCATCATCTTCACCTGCCTGGGCCTGGCCGGCGCGATCGGCTGGCGCCTCTGGCAGAAGATGCACGCCCAGACGCGCGACAGCATCAACGTCGCCGAGGAGTTCGACAAGGCGATGGACATCGGCAAGGGCGCCAGCAAGGACATCTTCTCGATCCAGACCAAGGTCTGGGGCCAGGGCAAGGAGCTGACGCCCGAGGATTTCGCCACCATCAAATCGAAGCTGGCCGAGCTGCGGGACTGCCACGACAAGCTCAAGGACCTGCTCGACCTGCTCCACCAGCGGCACCTGGAGGACTCGGCCGACAACGCCACGATCGTGCCCAAATGGCTCCAGGTCAAGATGTGGATCCTGGACGCGTCCGACCTTCTGGAGAACCCCAAGCCTCCCGAGTACGGGGGCCTCAACATCCCGATGTTCGTGACCTGCGAGAAGATCCGCAAGGCGCAGGAGGAGCTCAAGGACATCAACACGACCAAGGACGAGGTGGTCAAGCGCAACGATCCCGAGGAGATCAAGAAGACCCGGAAGAAGCTCATGGACCTCCGGGAGGCCTTCCGCGCGCACGCGACGAAGCTGCAGGATCTCGACAAGTACGTGGCGGAAGGGCTGGCGCGGCCGGACCTAACCAACAAGGACGTCCTCGAACTGGAGCAGCTGCGCGACGACGCCAACAAGGCGCAGATGGCGGTCGTGGCCGCGGGCAAAATGCTCCAGGCCTTTCCCGAGTAGATCCCGGCCCGGAGGGCCGGGCCAGCCAGGATTCAGTCAGGCGGCGAGCCGGTAACGGAGGAACATCCCATGCCCAAGTGCCCGGAGTGCAATGCCAACGTCGGAAAACAGGATGCCGCCTGCAAGTCCTGCGGCGCCGAACTGGGGGAAATGGCTGCCCCGCCGCCTCCCGCTGCGCCCAGCAGCGCCTCGCAGTACGGCATCATCATCGGGGTCATCGTCGTGGTCGCCGCCCTCCTGATCTTCGTCTCCGGCGCCATGGGCTCCAAGAAATGCCCCGAGTGCAAGGGCAAGGGGACCTGGATCTGCGTGGTCTGCAAGGGGGGCACCCCCAAGTGCATCTCGTGCAAGGGCACGGGCAATGACCCGCAGACGTTCTCCACCTGCCAGACCTGCGGCGGCAAGGGCACCGCCCAGGTCTGCTACAACTGCAAGGGCACCTGGAAGAAGGCCTGCCCCAAGTGCGGCGGGAGCGGCACCGTCAACGAATAGGCCCTGCCCGCGCGCGATGCCCTCCCTTCTCCTTCCGGCGGGAATGGGGTACAGTGGTGCCTAGATGCTGGGCCAGAAGCCGGTACGGGCGGTCGGGTTCAATCTGGGTCTCCGCCTCTACCTCCTCCTGGTCGCCATCTTCCTGCCGACCTTCCTCTCGTACTACGTCTACACCATCCGCACGATCGAGATCCTCCATGAGACCGAGGTCGAAGACGTCATCCGGATGACCTTCCAGCGCGTCGAGGACTGGGCCCGGGCCTTCGGCACGCTGGAGTCCCCGGGCGAGAAGGAGAAGGAAGCGATCGCCCAGCAGCTGCGGCAGATCATCTCGGAGCCCAACGGCATCGAGGGCCTGTCCCTCTTCGCCGTCACCCCCGAAGGGCTGCTCTCGGCGGTCGGGTCGGTCGGGACGGCCGTCTCGGGCAAGCCGGTCGCCGAGGACTCCGACGCCGTCCTCCAGGGACGACAGCAGAAGATCGACGTCCTCCGCGGGGAGCGGCAGTTCCAGGCCGTCTCGGTCCCCATGCGCGTGAAAGGCGAGATCCGCGGCCTCCTGCATCTGGAGGTCGTGCCGACCAAGATCGGCCTGGGACTCCGCATTCGCGAAGTGAAGGCCAACCTGCTTCTGGGCGCGATCGGCCTCGTGCTCGCCGTCGGCATCGGCGTCGCCATCTTCTTCCAGGTCTCCGTGCGGCGCCCCATCCGGCAGCTGACGGAGACGATGGAGAACGCCGCCGAGGGCAACCTGAGCGCGCTCGTGGACATCCGGGCGGGCGAGTTCGGCTGGCTCGCCTCCACCTACAACCGCATGATGCGACGCCTCAAGCAGAGCGTCGACGAGAACCGGACGCTACTGGAGCAGATCAAGGGCTTCAACGAGGAATTGCGCGCGAAAGTCGAGGCGGCGACCGCCGAGCTGGCCGCGAAGAACGCCCAGCTGGAGGCGGCCAACGAGCGGCTCCTGACCCTGCAGCGCCGGCTGACCACCCTGGAGAAACTGGCGACCCTCGGCGAGATCGCGACGATCATCGCCCACGAGCTGGGCACGCCGCTCAACGCCATCTCGGGGCATCTGCAGCTCCTGCTGTCGGACAACGTGGCCGACGCGGCGATCCTGTCGCGGCTTCGGGTCATCGACGGCCAGGTGGACCGGCTCACGGGCATCGTGCGCGGCGTGCTCAAGGCGATGCGGGTGCCCCCGCCGAACTACAGCCCCGTCGACGTGCGCCGCGTGGTGCGGGACGTCGTGGACCTCTTCAGCCCCGTGGCCGAGAAGCGCAAGATCTCGGTCCACCTCCGGCTCGAGGAGAGCCTGCCGTCCTTGCAGGCGGACCCCGACCAGCTGCAGCAGGTCTTCATGAACCTG
>DATGFI010000270.1:0-10237 GCA_035309205.1 Planctomycetota bacterium
CCGTCCGTCCAGGTGACCGAGCGGGAAGAGGCCGACCATCCTCCGTAATTTCCGCCCGAGCCGATGAGCGAGGCATCCGAGATCTGCCCGCCGCCCGAGGCCTTTCGGACGAGGGTGCCCCATCCGTCCCAGTAGGTCCAATCGGACGTCCCCGTCGAGGTCAGGTTGAATCCCGAGGAGCCGCCGCTTGTCCCCGAGAGCGCGCCTCCCCCGCCTCCACCGGTGGCGGCAGGATAGAGCTGGCTCTGGGGGACGGTCTGCTTGGGGGTGGACGGGCTCGACCAGAGAAGTTTCGCGACGGCCAAGCCGCCATTTTGATAATATTCCAACTTCAGGTCGGCCTTCGTCCCGGCGCTGAGCGAGAAGGAGCCGGAGTTCTCGGTCTGCGCGTGGTCGGTCCAGTTGTTGATCACCAGGACGCCGTTCAGCCAGAGCCGGATCCCGTCGTCCGATTCGGTGTAGAAGGTATAGGTCTCGCTGAACTGAGCCTGCACTTGGCCCGTCCATCGGACACTGAACGTGTCCGGGCCGATCGAGGGATCCGGCGAGCCCGTGCCCCAGTCGAAGTTCACTGTCGCGTCGGTCCGGGTCACTTTCAGATTCGTGAAGTCGATGTTGTCATAATACTGCCCGGTGAGTCCCGACCCGTTCCCGACGACCCCTCCGCCACCACCCCCCCCGCCGCCGCCGCCCGCCGGGAGCACGATGAATCCGTCGATCTGGGTGTAGTAGTTCAAGGCGCTCGGATTCTTCGACTGCGAGACGACCACTCTCAGGGTATGGCTCCCGGCGGGAAGTCCTGCCTTGGCATAGAGGAGAGTGTCGTTCGTGGAGTCGGAAAGAACGCTGTCCAGGAGGGGGTTGTATTGGTCGACGGTGGTCACGTAGGAGCCGTCGATGTACACGTCCATCATCCCGTCCTCGCCCTCGGGGTGACCGTAGACTTCGAAGCCGGTGCCGCTGAACGGAAGGGTCAGCGAAGCGGGAGTCGACCGGTCATTCGACCAACAGTAGGCCCCGGAAAGATCATTCGGACCGAAACTCCAGCTTCCGTTCTTGGTCACCGACCCGTTCTGGGGGGAAATCATCGGCAGGTTGAGCGGCGTGCCGCTCGTCGTAAAGCCGTCCATGACCTGATACCAATTGGAGGAAGCCGGATTCCTCGCGGGGCTGGGGTAGGTCCCGATCTTCATCTGGAAGACGTGCGGATTGTTGGCCAGGCCGCTCGTGCTGTAAAGCACCTGTTGATGGAGTTCCGTGGAATTGTATGCGTCGACGGTCCCGACCGAGTTGCCGTCCAGGAAAAGGCTGGCAATGCCGAAATTGGGGCCTTTCTTGCCGATCCATTGGAAATCCGTGCCGCTGAAATGCACGACGAAACTTCCGCTGTAGGCGTTGCTATAGTGCTCGCCTCCCCCGAAATCAGCGCCATCGGAACCGGTTCCCCAGCCATTGACGCCGTCTCCGTTCTGTCCTTGCGAATAGACGATGGCCGGATTCGTGTCGTCGTACATGGCCGCCCGTCGGTGGTGGGCGCTTGCCGTGCCCAGCGGGAGGACGAGGAAGGCGAACAGAACTCCCGACATCCCCTTCGGACTCCATCCGCTCTTAAGACCGGTCATGGCGTGTCCCTCCTGTTGGCTCGCCCCTCGGTGCATGCGGGGAGCGGGATTCTTCGACTCCCCGTCATGGGGAATCGACGACGACGGAAGGCTCGCCCCCAACTACGCCTCTGTATGTCCGGAGGAAGCACAGAGTTAGGAACATTCTTTGCAGGATCGGTAAGCCGAGGAAGTGATGGCGTCGACTCTACCCGACGGCCTGGGCCGGCTTGGAGATGGTCCGTCCTTGCTCTGACACAGTCGCTTCATCGGAACCCATCCGGGACCTCGAGCCGCAGGATGGCGCCGACCGCCGGTCGCTAGGGATGGAGGAGACTTTCAATGGCCGCGGAAAGATCCCTGACCACTCGGACGGACGCGGGCCTGCCGGTCGCGGCATAAGCCGACGTCACGGCTTCCGGTGCCTGTGGACCTTCCCCGGCGACCCAAAGCTCATGCGGAGCCGAGAGAGCGAGCATGCCCGGAAGATCACCGTATTTCACGGCGCCGGGAAGAAAATCCGGATGACGGAAAGAAGTGAGCTGGGCGAAGCGGAAGCCGCCCGTGTCGACGATCAGGCGGCTGACGGCTCCACCCGCCTGAGCCCGAGCCGCTGCCGCCAGTGGCCCTGCGCCGTGAACTCCAACGAGGATCAGCTCCCGCGGAGCGTGCTCGTCATGGACGATGAATGAGATGAGAGTCAGAACGTCGTGGACTCGCTTGGCAAAGAGAGGCGCATTATAGCCGTAAGTAAATCCCGCGAAATCCCGGGGATTCTTGACCTTGGGTTGCTCGACGAGGACTTTCCCGTCCGCCAGGAACTCTCCCTGGTAAAGAAGATCCACGCCCAAGACGGCGAAGCCTGCCCCCACGAGTTGATGAATCTCAGGCATTGGAGCGGCATTGGGACCAAACATCGCCGCCTTGCCGTTGCCATCCACCCAGAGCACGACCTTTCCGTTCCAGGGAGCGTCCTTCGGATGGAAGGAGATGACGGGAAGCTCCTCTTTTTCCGCAGGAAGGCGGAGGAGGTCCTTGAACTGCCAGTGGTCTCCGTGGTCTGTCTTGTCGACCTTCTCCCGCGTCACCGTCCCCGGAGGCGGCACGCGGCGGCCCAGGAGAACATCCATTCCCTTTCGGATCACCTCGAGGCGCTGGAGCGTCGGGAGCGAGGCGAGTTGGTCCTCGGATGCTTTGGCCATGGCCCGCAGCAGCGTCGCTTCGACGTCCTCGCCCGAGCGAGGCTCAGGGTGATCGGCATCCCAGATCCGAGTTTCTGCCGGAGTCAGCGGCTCAAAATCCTCCTCGAGCACCGGCTCTTCGAGTCCCAATCGGAGGTATTTGTTGAACCAGGAGTACATGAGGGCGCGGGTCACGTAGTTGTAGTTGTGCGGAAACTGCACCTGGGAGGTGCAGAGGACCCGATCCTTGGCGCCCAGCAGGGCATAGAGCTTCTGGAGCTCGGGAAAGCCCCGGGTCATCATCTCCTTCGTCCAGTCGTTCGCAGCGGTCATCCCGGATGGCTTGGGGGCGAACAGGGCGGCCAGCTCGACGTTCCCGGTGCCGATCCGGAGGCCGCAGGCATTTTCGCAGGTGCAGCCTCCCTGCATCGAGGTCGACACCATCCCCTGGGGAAAGGCTACGGCGGGGCGCGGGTCCAGAGCCCCAAGAAGAAGCGTCTGGGTTCCTCCTCCGCTCGACCCCGTGACGCCGATTCGGGCGGGATCGACGTCGGGCAGCGCGGAGAGGAAGTCGAGCGCCCGAAGCGCATTCCAAGCCTGCACGCCCAGAATACTTTGCATGCGGAGTTCCGCCTGGGTGCTGAAGAAACCCCATCGATCCGGAGCGTCGAGATTCGGACGCAGTTTCGCAAAGCGGTGGGCTACCGCCGTCGGGATCTGGACGTTGTCGGCATAGCCCAGCATATCCCAGATGAAGGTCACGCATCCCATCCTCGCGAGCGTGGCGCAGCGGGCCAGCTGCGGAAACCGGCCGGAGCGTTCGAAGCGCTCCTGGCCCGCCGCGATCATGCGCCGAACACCGCCCGGCGTGTAATCCCAAAGGCGTCCCTCATGGCCATGGGGCGAGAGGACGCCGGGCAGACGGCCGGGCTTTCCCTTCGGTCTGAATAGAAGCCCCGTCACCCAGAGGCCGGGAACGCTCTCGAAGGCCACCTTGTCCACCGTGAAGTCGGGCCGATCCACGCGGCCGAACACCTGGGCATTGAGCGGGGTGCGCTCCGGCATGGGCCAAAGCCCGGTTGCGACCTGGATCTGCGTGCGGAGCGCCTCGGCTCGCTTTCCCCAGGCCTCGGCAGTCGCGGGAACCTCGAAGGGAAAACTGCCGTCCAGGTCCTTGAGGGGGCCCAGTCGTGCGTCGGCCGGAACCTGCCCCGGAGGAAGAACGCGCGGGCTGGCACCTTCCTGGGGCGCCAGGACGAGTAGAATTGCGGCGAGGAAGCGCACTCCGGAGCTCCTTCTTCAAGATTTCGGTCGACTCGCTATAAGATACGCCCAACAGCCAGGACCTCGGACGAATACCCTAGAATGCATCCGTCGTAGACGGAGTCGCCGCTGACTTCGATGGATTCCATCTGGACCGGATTGCATTCCCGGCTCCGCTCGGATCCTGGAACGGGAATCCGACGCTGAGGTGAAAGGACCACCCGGTCTCACCCGCTCGACGCGCGGGATTCCAGGCACCATCGGCGACGGCCGGCCCGACGGGGGTGTGGCAGCGGAGTCCCGTCCCCACGGAATAGCGCAGCTCCGGCAGGTTGACCCTCGAACAGTCTGCCCAGACACCGCCCTGGTCCCTCAGGTCCTGATCGTTCCGCCTTGAAGGCCCGGTCCGCAGCCGCGGGATGTCGGCAGGATTACTTCGTAACCATCACTTGGACCTGTCCCTCGCGGTCGACGACCTGGATCTCGACGTCCCGCGAATTGCGACGAATGTCGAGATCGACTTCCGCGTCCCCTACACGCAGGCCCCGGATCGACAACTCTCCGAACCATTCGGGGAGTGCCGGATGTTTGAACGAGACAGTCTTGCCCGCGGCATCGATCGAGAGGCCGAGCGATGCCTGGAGGAGCATGAAGAGCGCCCCGCTCGCCCAAGCCTGAGGGGAACAGGCGACCGGGTAGAGGGTGGGCCCTTCGCCGTCCTCGCGCTTGAAACCGCAGTACAGTTCAGGCAGACGGTGGAGGTCCGTAAATACGCTCGCCTGGAAGAGCGCCGAGAAGATCTTCAGCACCGCCGTTTTCGGAAGTTCGTAGCGGGACATCCCGAGCGCAATCAGCGCGTTGTCGTGCGGCCAAACGGATCCGTTGTGGTAGGACATCGGATTATACCGGAGTTCGCAATCCGCGATCGTCCGGATGCCCCATCCGGAAAAGAAGACTTCATCCATCAGCTGATCCGTCAGGCTGGAGGCTCGATAGGGATCGGCGATTCCGCCGAAAAGAGCATGGCCGGCATTGGAACTGCGGACGCGGCAGAGCCGTTTGTTTCCGTCCAGCGCAAGCCCATAGAGATTGAGCTCGGGACACCAGAAGTCCTTCTCGAAGCGATTCCGGAGCGCTTCCGCCTGCCGCCTCTGGTCCTGCGCGAAACTCGTCTCCCGCAGGAGATCTGCTAACGCCGCTCCCTGAAGACGGGCGAGGTGGACATACGCCTGGACCTCGGCCAAGGCGATGGGTCCCTCCGCGAGACTGCCGTCGGCGTGGAAGATGGCGTCGCTCGAATCCTTCCAGCCTTGGTTGACCAGGCCGTTATCGGACTTGCGGGCATACTCCACGAAACCGTCACCGTCGGCGTCGCCGTACTGCTCGATCCATTCCAGCGCCCGCCGGATCCGGGGCCAAAGACCTAGGATGAAGTCCCGGTCTCCCGTGCGTTGGTAATAGGCACCCGCCAGGATGACGAAGAGGGGCGTCGAATCGACGCTTCCATAGTACCGTCCGAAGGGAATCTCACCTAGAGCCGCCAGTTCTCCTTTCCGCGATTCGTGGAGGATCTTTCCGGGCTCGGCATCCTGGGCTGGGTTGACGGCTTCCGCTTGGGTTTGTGCCAGGTAGGTCAGCACTCCCCGGGCCGGTTCCGGATTCACCCACAGGTACTGGAGGGCCGTGAGAATGCCATCCCGGCCGAAGTAGGTATTGAACCATGGAATTCCCGCGAAGGGGTAGATCCCGTCCTGGGTCCGGGTGAACATCATGTGGAGATCCGTCGTCGCACGCGCCAACCACGCATTGAAGTTCGCGTTCGAGGAAGTGATCTGGGTATCCGAGGCCTTCGCCGTGTCCATCTCAGCCCGATACCTCCCCAGCGCCTGGCGGAACGTGGGGGGAAAGGGGTCCGCGGCACCTTCCTCAAAGGAACAAGTCAGATGAATCGCTTCCTCTCCCCGCGGAGGTAGGGTCAGTTCGTAGCGGAGAGTTTTCTGTTCCGGGTGACAGTGTTTGGTGGAGTACCGGATGCGAAGCCTCCGAAGCTTGCCGTCAAGCCCCTGGTAGGAGAGGACCATTCCGTCCGGGTCGCTCGTCGCGGGGAGGACCTGGCCCCGCTTCGCACGGCGCAGGCCGCGGACTTCGAAGATGTCGGCGAAGTCTGCGTCGAAGGAGATCGAGAGCTTGACGTCCACGGGCGACGGCTCGTAATTCCGGATCCGCACGTCCTGGTAGTAGGCGTTCTCCCATAGCAGGCACAGTTTGGTCAGATGAAGCGCGTTCCTTCTCAACGTGACGAGTCCATCCTCGGCGATATCCGGATTCGTGAGATTCACCGAGAGCACCGGGAGCTCCTCCTGGACGGTGGAACTCAGGAGGAACGGTTGACGACCCTGAAGCCGCAATTCGAGTCGGCTCAGGTATCGGGTGCCTTCGTGGTAGAGCCCTTGTTCGCCGTGGCCAATCGGCAGGATGTCCCCTTTGGCTTCGAAGACGCCGAAGTTTTCACCATGCTTGAGGACTCGGACGCGGTCATTGAGCCGCGCACTTGTGGCCATGATGTAGTGCTGATTGTGGACTTGAATTATCTCGTCCATGAACCCGCCTTGGACATGGCACTCAGATAGATCTGTTCGTAGTCCTTCATCATCCGGAGACTCGAAAAGCGCTGTTCAAAGACCTCCCGACATTTGCGCCGATCGAGGTCGTCCAGAAGTTCGGCCGCTGCCACCAGGTCCGCGACCGTCCTGCCCAAATAGGCGGTGACGCCGTGCTCCAGGATTTCAGGGACTGAGCCGCAGGAAAAGGCGAGAACGGGCGTTCCGCAGGCCAGGGCCTCGATCATGACCAGGCCGAAAGGTTCCGGCCAGGAGATTGGGAATACGAGCGCGCGGGCTCCTCCCAGAAAGGGCCCTTTTTCCTTTTCGGAAATCTCGCCCAGAAAGTCGACTCCGGGTTCGGCGAGTTGCGGCCGTATTTTGGCCTCGAAGTAGTCGCGCTCGATCTTGCCGTCGATCTTTGCCGCAATCTTGATGGGGATCCCGGCCCGGCGGGCAATCTGGATCGCCTGGTAACACCCTTTTTCTGGGGACATCCGTCCCAGGAAGGCCAGGTAAGAGCCTGGCCCTTCATGGAAGGAATAGAGATCCTCGGGCAAGCCGTGGTAGATCGTTCTCTGCCAGTTGACGAAGCCGAGCGGGTGGCGTTGGGAGTCGGAGATCGAGACGAGCGGCATCTCCTGGAATTCGCGGTACAACGGGATAAAATCTGGAATGTCCAGGCGCCCGTGAGTCGTGGTGAGGTGTCGATGGGGGATCCGGCGAGTGGTGGGAAAGTGAAGGTAATCCAGGTGATAATGGACGAGATCGAAAGCCGCCGCTTCGCGGGCGACCTGCTCCAGCATCAGGAGGTGAGGGGCGAGCTGATCCCTGCAGTTCGGATCCAAGCGCAGGGATCTGGTGCAGACGGGCCGCAGCTCTGCGGTGGTCAGGGAATCCCCGCTCGCGAAGAGCGTGACCTCATGACCCTGGCGGACGAGATCCTCGGTCAGATACGAGACGATGCGCTCGGTGCCGCCATATAGCTTGGGGGGCACGCTCTCGTAGAGCGGGGATATCTGCGCAATCCTCAAGATCCAACCATCCCGCGCAATGCTCTCCGGACAACGGACCCCTGATCAGAATCTTGAGCCCCCTAGGGAAGACTGTGTTACGACCGTGTCCTCGTTCTCCAGTGCCCCCCCTGGAGGAGTTGTGAAGGAAGGCCCCTCGTCACGGCTCAACCGGCAGAACCGCCGGCGCGGTCCTCGTGTCCTCCGGGTCCCCGGAGTCCCGCGCGCCCCCCTTTAGGAGGCTTGGAGCTGCAGGGGGGGGCCGACCCGCGAGGTACAAGCTCCCCTCATTTCCGCCTCCGGCTATCGCGCTGCGGGATTGGATAGGCTCCTCGAAGGAAAGTTCCTCCGTATCCTGGCCGCGCTCGCCGGAGGGAATCGACTTCCCACTCCAAGGAGCGCTTCCAATGACGACCAGGATGGCCAGGTCCGTGCGTCGCCTGTAAGGTCCGCGTGCCGAATGGGTTCGGAATTGCACCGGAAGAACGAGAAGCACGTTCGGGATCAGGCCGTCGACCGTTTATCCCACGCCGTAACATCCGCCTCACGCGGGTGTTGAAAAGACTAAGCGAGCGGAGGAAGCATCATGCGGCGCATGCTGGCGACCCGGCAGTTCTGGTTCAC
The DNA here is from genome assembly GCA_035309205.1 of Planctomycetota bacterium. Classification (GTDB taxonomy): domain Bacteria; phylum Planctomycetota; class MHYJ01; order MHYJ01; family JACPRB01; genus JACQFK01. The sequence goes on from DATGFI010000270.1 coordinate 8,283, forward strand.
CTGCTTCGGGCTCGTTGCCCTGAGTGGCGTCGGAGCTGTCGCTGTCGTCGTCCAGGACGGAAAGAAGAAGAAGGCGACCCCGGAGCCGGAGGTTCAGACGATCGCGGCTGCACGGTTCTCTGCCGGAGGCACCTACGACAATCAGCCATCCGTGGCGGAATCCGCAGACAGCACGACCTGGATGGCCTGGGTCCGCTACAAGAACCATGAAGCGGACGATCTGGTTGTGGCATCGCGGCAGAAGGACAAGATCTCGCCGCCGATCGTTCTGTCTCCTAAACCCGGCCAGTACATCCGGCCAGCTCTTTCGTGCAGCGGGAACGAGGTCTGGTGCGTCTGGACCACCTCCGAGCCTGACAAGGTCTCTTCGATCTGGTACAGCCGGCGCACCGCCGACGCGTGGTCTCCCGCCGCTCGCCTGCTTCCCGAAGAGCCCCGGGCTCATCAAAATCCCGAAATCGCCTCCACCCCGGACGGCCGGGTTGCGATCGTCTATCAGATCCACACGGGCAAGGCCTACGACATCTATCTTCGGATGTGGGATGGGAAGGCTTGGACGGCGCCCCAGGCGCTCAACGGCCCCGGGGTCGACGGCTGGGATCCCGCGGTCGCGTTCGACACGAAGGGCAACGTTCACGCCGTGTGGTGCGGATTTCAAGACGGCGACTATGACGTCTATTGGAAGCGCAACCAGGACGAACCCCGCAGGCTCTCCGCCCGCGGGGAATACGACCTTCATCCATCGATCGCCGCGTCCCCGGATGGCTCGGTCTGGGTGAGCTGGGACGTGGTCATCATCCCTGCCCACGCGACGTCCGGAAGAAGCACCATTACGGGCGCCAACCTGAAGAAGAACATGGACGAGACTCACGGCAGGGCGGGAGCGAGATCGTCGATCGAGGTTCGCGTTCTCGATGGGGACACGATCCGGACACCCGGGAAGCCCCGGGAAGAGATCACGGCGCCTGCGGGGTACCTGATTGCCAATTGCGGAATGGCCAAGGTCGCCGTCGGCCCTGGGGGCGAGGCCTGGATCTTCCACCGTGCCCTTCGGCGCGCGGCCAATGTGCCGGGCATCGGTTACTACTGGGACCTGGTGGGCCGGCCCTTCCGCCTGGGCAAGTGGCAGGATCCGGTGCGCTTCGCCGACGCGGACGGCTACCTTGAGGAGCCCGGGCTCGCCTCATCGGCAGAAGGGATCCGGGTGGCCTATGGGGGAGAACACCGGAGCGCCCATATCGGCCGGGGCGCAAAAGTGGCAGCTCACGATGAGTCGGTTCCCCATGATCATCATCGCGACTTCGATAGCCGACGGGGATGGAACGGGGAGATCTATCTGGCGACCGTCCCGAGTGGGGCTGAAAGCAACCCCGCTCGCCCGCCGCTCGCCGAATCCTCGAAGCCGACCGACAATCCATCCGCTTCGCGCGTCCGCATGGCGCCCTATACGACCGAAATCGGAGGAAAGCCCTCACGCCTCTATTTCGGTGATCTGCACCGGCATTCGAACGTCTCCCGGTGCAGCCAGGGCGGCGAGCCGACCCCCGACGACCTGTATCGTTACGGTACGGACATCTGCCGATACGACTTCTTCGGCCTCAGCGATCACGCCGAGGATCCGCGGCAAACCACCTACGATGTGATCGACTATTACTGGTGGAAGCAGCAGAAGCTCGCCGACCTCTACCACATCCCCGGCTTCATGAGCGTGCTCTACAACCTCGAATGGTCGCTCACGTTTCCTCACGGGCATCACAACACGCTCTTCCCGTCCCGGCCGACGCAGCGTCTCGACAAGAGCATTGCCGCGTCGTCGACGCTCGCCGGCGGCTGGAAGGTGCTGGACCAGGCGAATCTGAAGGCGATCACCATTCCCCATACGGGCGCGGATCCCACCATGGGCACGGCGTGGGAAGTCCAGAACGACCAGTATCAGCGTGTCTGCGAGATCTTCC
>DATGFI010000271.1:0-7685 GCA_035309205.1 Planctomycetota bacterium
AGGAATCGTAGTCGGGGTAGAGCTTGCGGTCGGGCGCGAACATGCCGACCCGGCGGAGCTGAAGCCACTGCCGGGGGAAAGCATCCGCGAACGCGAGACTTCGGGGATCCGCGAGCATCCGGCGCACTTCCGCGCGGAGCACGGGGATCTCGTGCAGCGTGCCGTCCAGCGCCAGCTGCCGGAGGCGCGTGTCTGGCGCGGTGCTCCAGAGGAAGTAGGAGAGTCGAGACGCCAGCTCTCCGTCATTCCGGCGGAGCTCGGGCACCTCGGGGCTGCCCTCGATGAGGTACAGGAAGTCCTTCGAGCACAAGACGGCGAGCAAGCCCGATCTTACCGCCGTCTCGAAGCTCACGCCCTGCTCGCGGGCATGAAGAAAGAGCTTGAGCAAGCGGTCCACTTCGATCTCCGTCACGGGTCGCCGGAAGGCGCGGGTGGCAAACCGCGCTAGGATCTCCCGCGCGTAGGCAGGATCCCGCGTCGCCTGGGGGCCGCCGAAGAATATGCTCTGATGCCCCGCGGGGGGCCAAGACTCCAGGATCGGCCCCTCCCATTCGACCCAGTCCACCAGGAGCGTCGGCCAAATCGGCTTCCAGTCATCGTCCGTGAGCTTGAGCTGCCACGGCTGACGGTCCTTCATGTTGTAGAAGGGCTTGCTGCCCAGCGGGCGTGAATGGCGGCCTTCGGGGTTGGGGCCCGGGACGGCATTCACGATCCGGATCCGGTGGGTCCCAGCGGGGATGTGGGTGGTGAATTCGACAAGGATGGGCTTGTCTTCGGGAGCCTCGATATCCCGCTCGTAGAGGACCCGATCGAAATCGATGCCGATGATCATCAGCCGCGGGGCGCGCCCGCCTTCGGGCCGCAGGCCGCTCAGTTTGATCCGGACTTTGAACTCTCCCGCGAATGGCACCTTCAATTCCTCGGAGGACCCGGGGTGTCCCTGGAGGGAGTTGTCCGGCACCACGTCACAGCGGACCTTCGAGAGCAATCCCTGGGCGGCAAGCTTCTTGGCAAGGCCCTCGTTGACGCGAAGCGCCCCCGCGGTCCAGCGAACGATTTCGCGCTTGGGCTCGGGTCCGAGGGCAAGAGCCTCCGCCAGGACGGTTTCGGCAGCCGCCAGGTACTTCTCCACATGGGCCGGAGACAGCCGCAGCACCGACCGGATTCGTTCGATCCCCTGCCAGTCCGGATCCTCGGGAAGACCCGTCGCATCACTCGCGTCGAAGGTGACGCCCAGGAGGTCCAGGATCGTTCGTCGATATTCATCGCGGGTTAGTCGGGAGAAGGCAACCGAATGGGCCGCAGCCGACTCGCCCGCCGCTTCGGCCTCGATGATCTGGGCAGAGATCCACTCCGAGACGCGAGCGCACTCCGAAGGTATCGGTCGCGGTTCCTTCTTGGGAGGCATTTCCCCTGAATTAATCCGCTCCATGATCTCCATCCAACGGGAGGCGAGGCCGGGCTTCGAGAAGTCGCGTTCGAGGGTGTCGATCCGGAAATCGCCCTTCTGCTTCTCGCCGCCATGGCAGCTCACGCAATGCCGGTCGAGGAAGGGACGGACATCCGTGGCGAAGTCGGGCGGGGAGGGGGGCTTGGCCTGCTGGGCAGTCGATGGTAGCGAAAGCGCGGAAAGCGCCGCCAGGGCAACTAAGTTCGCTGATCTCATGGCCCGTCCGACGTTCATTGATGGTATACCGTATACCGTACGTTTCACTTTAGCCCTCGTGGCCCGAATGTTACAAAAATGGATAAATATCTCATCAAGATCCCGGTGTTCGAGGGAGTCTGCTGGGGAATGTGGGGGCGGAGTGGTAAAAAATCTCAATTTTTATGCGGCTTTTCTCATAGCCACTCGGTGCAGACCGGGGTGGGTTGCTAGTATTGGAGCCTCGATGGTAAGCGCCTTCGTCGCGACCTCGTAGGCCCGTCCTCCCTCGGATCACGGCCTCGGCGATCTTGTGGGCGCCTGCGGCATTGGGATGAATGCCATCCGGCGCGAAGAGGTCCTCCCCAGTGACCGCGGCGCGCAGGTCGATGACTCCACACCCTTCTCCGCGGGCCACCTTCTGAATCATTGGAAACTGCTCCTCGGACGCCTTCGGACTGATGCCGAAGTCCTCCTTGAGGAGGATCGCTCCTGACGAAGGTGAATATCCAGAGTCGGCAGAACATCACGTTCATCAACAACACGAGTCAGATCCCAGCCGAGGGGCCTTTGCTCATTTTCGCCTATGTGGACAGGTTGACCGTTTACGGGAACTCCGAACCGGTGACCTCAGGGTCGCTGACGAGCATCACGAACTGCGCCAACGTCTCGCAGTGAAGTGAATTCCCAGATTGCAGGAGTGCGTGGATATTCCTCGCGAAAACACGGACGCCCGATCCCGTGATCGGCTTACCGAGGCAGCGTTGATCGAGGCGTCGGCGTCACAGCCCTTCCCCGCGCTCCTCTGCCGATGATCCTCTTCGCCCACCGGGCGGCCTCTGGGATGCCCTCGTCGAATACGAACGGACCGTCTGAACGGTGGGGCTTCGACATGCGACCGGCGCGCCATTGATCCGCGATCAGGAATCATAGCAACGACGAAAGCAGTCTATGAATGCACGGACCAAGCCTTCTCTCTTGGGACGTTTCCTGGTGATCGCATAGACCGAAACCCGGCCAAACCATCGCCCCATCGGGCGCTGCCACAGTCCCCAAAGGCGCCTCCAAGAAGACCACAGTGTGACCAGGCCCAATCCGTAACCCTGCCGGACATATTCCTGGATCGTATCCCCGGAGAAGGCCTCCACCCGGCGGGGCTGGCCGCGAAAGACATCGTAGCGCTCCAGGTGAGCGTTGATCGCCGGATCTCGAAAGCTTTCGCGCGAGTTTACCAGCGGCCATCGGCCCACGTCGAAGGGTCCTAGGGTGCGCAGCCTAGTGACCGGATGGCGCGGCGGAGCGATCAGGGTCACTTCCACGTGGCAGCAGAGGTTGCACGCAAGCAGAGGTCGTGTCTCGGGAGCAAGATTGCTGGCCGTCATTCCCAGGTCGGCCTCGCCCGATTCGACCGCATCGGCCACCCGGGGGTCCTCCATCTGACGCAGCGTCAGCTGGATCTCGGGACGGGACTTGGTGAAGTCGGCCACCACCATCGGGAGGGCCTCGATCAAAATCCGAGAGGACGATGCCACCCCCAATTTGCTCCCGAGCCGACTCCTTTCGGAGCCGAACTCTCGGCGAAGACGGTCGATGTCGGTGACCAGGGGACTGGCGAGCTCCGCCAAAACGCGCCCTTCGTCGGTCAGTCGGCAACCCCTGGGATGGGACTCCACCAAGCGCACCCTGAAGTGGTCCTCGAGGGCATGCACCTGCTTCCAGACGGTGGGATGAGCCAGATTCAATTCCCGCGCCGCCGACGTCATACTCCCGAGGCGCGCCGTCTCGCAGAAGCTCCGCAATTGCCGGAGGGTGACATCCTTGTACGCCGGGGAATCCGGCTCGCGCGATGTCATGGCGTCAGGGCGGCCGCGCGCCCCTCTTGTACCGATTGGGTTTCCTTTTGGCAGATCATGACCGCGTCGCGGGCCAGATCTCCGGACAATAAAGGCGAGGGCCGGCCGGTTTCGAGCGAGCGGACGACGCCGGCGATCTCCGCCTCGAACGCGCGGATGGGGTCGCCGTCGCCCAGCGAGGGCTGCAGAACTCGCCCCCCCTCCTCGCAGATCGTGAGGGGCAGGATCAGCCGGGGGTTTCCATCGAAGATGGCGAATTCATATTGCAGAGTCGCCTTCTCCAGATGGATCTCAAAGCTGTGAGTGAAAGAACGGCCCTGGGGCCGGACCACGCCGCCCTCTGCGCTCACCACCAGCGACGGATCCGGGAAGCTGAAGGCGGTCTGCACGTATTCGACGACCTCGCCTCTCATCCGGCCACGGCTGAAGACCGACCTGGGCATGCCGAAGAGCAGCCGGATCAGGTGGGCGTCATGGACATGGAGGTCGAGCAGCGGGCCACCGATCCGTGCGGGGTCGTAAAAGTCCTTGAGCCAGGTGGGATCCGAGATCGTCCGCTTAAACGAGCCCCCCAGTAGCCGGCCGTGGCGGCCCTCGGCAATCACTTGCCGGGCATGGGCGTATTCCGGGAAGTATGGAAGGACGTGACCAACGAACAACTGTCGCCCTGCCTGACGAGCGGCCTCAATCATCCGCTCGCCGTCCGCGGTCGTCAGGGCCATCGGCTTCTCGCAGAACACATGCTTGCCGGCTTTCAGGGCACGAATCGAGACCTCCGCGTGCAAGTGCGGAGGAAGGCAGAGATCCACCAGGTCGACCGTAGGGTCCTCCAGCATCGCCTCGATCTGCTGGTACTTGTCCAGCCGGCTCACATCCACCATTTCCCCTGGGGGACCAAAGTTCCCGCGGATCTCGCGCCAGTCGCCCGCCAGACGATGAGGCTCCCGCGTGCAGAGAGCGGTCACCTCGATCCCGCGGGAGGCGCGGTAGGCCAGCCAGTGGATCCAGCCCATGAATCCCATACCCACCAGGCCGACTCTGATCATGCGGGCACCCTCTATTGGAGATGCTCCATAATACTACTGCTTCTGCCAAAAGATCTAGTATTCGATTACTTCTCTTTCCGCCCCGGAAAAGCGTAGGGTCTCGTGCGCATCGGTGCGCGTGTACTGGAGGTCCGATGATCGCCGCGCTATTCTGCGTCCTCTTGTTGCAGGCCCCCGGGGACCTGCAGGCGGGCTTCGGATCCGTCGACGTTACCCCGGAGGTCGGGGCATCCATCCCTGGAGGATGGAAGGCTGTCCCTGGAAGAGGCGTCCTGGATCCGCTTCTTGTGGTGGCCTGCGTCGTCACGGATGGCGCCACTCCCGTCGCGCTCGTCGGAGTCGACGGCATCTTCATCGGCGGCGCTACCGTGAAGCGAGCCCGGGAGCATATTGCGAAGCACACGAACATTCCGGCGGCGAATGTGCTGGTCGCTGCGAGCCACACCCACACGGGCGGGCCCCTCCTGCTCTGCCATGGCGTCGAGGCGGACCCCGACTATCAGGCACGGGTCGCCGAGGCGGTCGCCAAGGCGGTCGAGGACGCCTGGGCCGGGCTCCAACCCTGCGAGGTCGGGATAGGGCTTGGGAAGGAGGATTCGATCTCCTTCAACCGCCGCTTTTTCATGAAGGATGGAAAGGAAATCACTCATCCTGGGAAGCCCGGGTCGCCCCATCATCGCGACATCGTCCGCCCCGCGGGGCCGATCGATCCCGACGTGGGCGTCCTCGCCGCCCGGAAGCCGGACGGCACCGTCCTGGGAGTAGTGGTCAACTTCGCCTGCCACGGGACGGCGGTCGGCGGCGACCTATTCTCGGCGGACTACATTGGCCCTCTCCGGAAGCATCTGCATGAAGCTTACGGCGAGAAGACGAGGGTCGTGTTCCTGAACGGGGCCTCCGGCGACGTCACCCAGGTCGACAACCAATCTCCGGGAAACGACTTCGGTCCCGCTCGTGCCGAACTGATGGGTTCCAAGCTCGCCGCGGAAGCGGTCCGGACAATCGCCCGGATGTCCTGGGTGAGAACGCTGTCGATCGCCGCCGCCACCGAAAACGTTCCCGTCAAGATCCGCCCCGAACCCGATATTGCGGCGGAGCGGCCGGCCTTCGGACTGGGAAGCGGTCCCGAGGAACTCTTTGAGGCGGAGCGGAAGCGGGTCGCCGAAGAGCGGGATCGAAGGCCCGTCCTGGACTGCGAGGTCCAGGGCCTCCGCATCGGCCCGCTTGGCATCGCGACGAACGGTGGGGAGTACTTCGTGGAGTACGGCCTCCGCATCAAGCAGGCTTCTCCGCACCGGTTCACTTGGTTCGTGGAACTGGCCAACGATTACATCGGCTACGTCCCCACGGCGCAGGCCTTCGTGGCCGGGGGCTACGAGCCTCGCACGGCGCAGACGAGCAAACTCGCCGAGGACGGAGGCCAGAAGCTTCTCGAAGGGGCGCTTCGGGCGCTCCACAGGGTGACGTCCAGATGATCAGGGAGGTGCGCGAATGAAGATAGGGACCTGGGGACTTCTGGCGCTGCTGGCAAGCTTCTCGGGGTCGGTTCAGGACATCATGGAGGCGGCGAACGAGGGGAAAAACTCCCTCTATGAGCGGGTCATCGGAGGCAAAGGGACGCCGGAGGAGGCGAAGAAACTCTCCGACCTCTACCAGGCCCTCCCCAGCCTCAAGCCTCCCAAGGGTGATGCGAAGAGCTGGAAGGAGAAGGCTTCGGCGCTGGCCGCCGCGGCAAAAGAGGTTGCGGACAGGAAACCCGGCGCGGTCGAGAGATTGAAAGCGGCCGCCAACTGCAAGGCCTGCCATAGCGCCCACAAGCCCGACGACCAATAGGAGCGGAAGAACCCGAGAGGACGGAAGGAGAATCGACGATGATCGGATACGCGCCGGCCACGATCCTGCTCGCGCTGCAGACGGTCCCGGACGCGAAGGGTCCCGGACCGAACAGTCCCAAGGAACCGATCGCGAAGGAGTTCTCCATCGAGCGGGGCCGGGCATTTCTGGATTCGGCATCCCTCTGGTGGCAGAAGGAGAAGAAGTGCCTGAGCTGTCACACCAACGTGGCCTATCTCTCGACCGGTGCGAGTTACGCCTCGAAGCGCCCCGCCTTCGAGGCGGTCCGCAGGTTCTTCGAGGAAACGGTGAGGTTTCGCTGGGAGGAGTCCAAGGGACCCCGCTATCCGGCCGATGTTCTGGTGGCCGCCCAGGGTCTGGCGATCAGCGACGCCGAGACGACCGGCAGGCTGCATCCCCTCACAAGGAGGGCCCTCGACCGGATGTGGACCCTCCAGCGGCCGGACGGCGGTTGGAACTGGGAGAAATGCGACTGGGCCCCGTTGGAGTCGGACGACCACTTCGGGGTGACGGTGGCGATCATGGCGGCGGTCCGCGCACCCGAGAACTATGCCGAGACTCCTGCTGCCCAGGCAGGGCTTGAAAAGGCCCGCCTCTACCTGAAGAACAATCCCCCGACGATGCTGCATCACCGGGCGATGCTGCTCTGGATCTCGAAGTACGCCGACGGATTCCTGTGCGAGGCGGACAAGGAGAGGACGCTCGCCGACCTTCTCGCCCTTCAGCGTCCCGACGGCGGATGGGCCACGCCGACCCTGGGCCAGTGGAAGCGGACCGACGGCAAGGAACAGGACTCGGAAACAAGCGACGGATATGGAACGGGGTTCGTGATCACCCAGGCGCGGCTCGCGGGCATCCCCGCCTCCGACGAGCGCCTCCGGAAGGGCATCGCCTGGCTCAAGACCCACCAGCGTGAAAGCGGCCGCTGGTTCACGCGATCACTCAGCACGGACAGCAAGCACTACCTGACGAATGTCGGATCGGCCTTCGCGCTCCTGGCCCTGCACGAGTGCGGCGAGACGGAGACGAGGTAGCCCGTGACACCCTTGTTCCTGATCTCCCTCGCCGTCCAGGCTGCGGACACCGGAGCGACGTCCTCACGGCGTCCTCCGCTCCTCGCCTCAGGATGGGATTCCCCGACGCCCCGGCAGGCAGCTCCTCGAGCAACGGGACCCTCAGCGGCACGATCATCCGCAATCCGCCGGGTTATTCCGGTATCGTGTCGGATAGCACCGACTGGCGCTGGAACACCGTGAAGTTGATCGCCGACCCCGACTATGCCGACCG
>DATGFI010000272.1:0-6639 GCA_035309205.1 Planctomycetota bacterium
ATGACTTGCAAACGCCGATCTTCTGGGTACTTGGCACGCGGTTTGCAAAATGCGATTCTCGAAGGGACTTCTGAGCCGCTCTTGGGAGACAGGAGCGGCGTGACTTCCTTCTCTTGTGCTCTCTGTGCCGGAGAAGGGAGCCACGCCCCCGCCCTGCATCCCTGGGACACGCCGGAGTCCTCTCCAGATTGTCCGCAACTCGGCACGCGACTTCGCGGCCCGAAGGGTGGGCGAGACTTGAGGCGGAAGGAGAAGCCATGGGCAAGATCGTCGGCATCGACCTAGGCACCACGAATTCCGTGGTCGCCGTCATGGAAGGCAAGGAAATCAAGGTCATCGCGAACAAGCACGGGTCCAACCTCACCCCGTCCGTGGTGGGATTCACTGCGAGCGGCGACCGTCTCGTCGGCCAGCTCGCCAAGCGCCAGGCGATCGCGAACCCGAAGAACACGGTTTACTCGATCAAGCGCTTCATGGGCCGCCGCCGCGGCGAGGTCGGCCAGGAAGAGAAGATCGTGCCGTACGAAGTCGTGGGCGGGGTCAACGATCCTGCCAAGGTCCGCATCCGGAGCAAGGAGTACACGCCGCAGGAGATCTCCGCCATGGTGCTCGCGGACCTGAAGGAAACGGCGGAGGCCTATCTGGGCGAGAAAGTGACCGAGGCGGTCATCACCTGCCCGGCGTACTTCAACGACGCCCAGCGCCAGGCCACGAAGGAAGCTGGCAAGATCGCTGGCCTGGACGTGAAGCGCGTCTTCAATGAGCCCACCGCCGCGGCGCTCGCCTATGGCTTGGACAAGAAGCGCGGCGCCCACAAGATCGCGGTCTACGATCTGGGTGGGGGCACCTTCGACGTCTCGATCCTCGAAGTCGACAACGAAGTGATCCAGGTGCTCTCGACGAACGGCAACACCCACCTAGGCGGCGACGATTTCGACCAGCGGATCATCGAATTCGTCGCCGGCGAGTTCCAGAAGCAACACGGGATGGACCTGCGTCGGGATCCCATGGCGCTCCAGCGTCTTAAGGAAGCCTGCGAGAAGGCCAAGTGCGAGCTCTCGAGCATGACCGAGACCGAGATCAACCTGCCGTTCATCGCGCAGGACTCGGCCCGCTCGCCCATTCATCTCACCATGAAGATCACTCGCTCGAAGTTCGAGCAGCTTGTGGGCGATCTGCTCGAAGGCTCGCTAAAACCCTGCGAAGACGCGCTCCGTGACGCAAAGCTCAAGTCGAGCGACATCGACGAGGTGGTGCTGGTCGGGGGCTCGACGCGCATTCCGAAGGTTCAGACTCTCGTGAAAGACTTCTTCAAGCGGGAGCCCAACCGCAGCGTGAATCCCGACGAAGTGGTGGCGGTGGGCGCCGCGATCCAGGCGGCCGTCCTCTCGGGCGACGCCAACCAGATCCTATTGCTCGACGTGACCCCTCTCACGCTCGGCATCAAGGTCGAGGGCGGCCTTTTGGTTCCCCTCATCAAGCGCAACACGACGATCCCGACCGAGCAGTCCCAGACCTTCTCGACGGCCGAGGACAACCAGCCGGCCGTCACGGTCGAGGTGTATCAAGGCGAACGCCCGATGGCCGAGGACAACCGCAAGCTCGGCAACTTCAACCTGGAAGGCATCCCGCCGGCCCGCCGCGGCGAACCGCAGATTGAGGTGAAGTTCAAACTGGATGCCAATGGCATCCTGAGCGTCTCCGCGAAGGACAAGGGGACGGGGAAGGAGCAGCAGATCCAGATCACAGCGTCGACCGGTCTTGACGAGAAGCAGATCGAGAAGATGGTGAAGGACGCCGAGGCATTCGCGGACAAGGACAAAGCCCGGAAGGAGGTGGCCGAGGCCCGCAACCAGGCCGACCACACGGTCTACGCGACCGAAAAAGCAGTCCGCGACCACGGAGACAAGCTCTCCGCGGGAGACAAGGAGAAGATCCAGTCGGCAATCGATAAGCTGAAGAAGGCCAAGGACAGCGACCAAGCTAGTGAGATCAAACGCGCGATCGATGACGCCAACCGGATCCTTCACGACTTCTCGAAGACGCTTTACGAAGCCGCGGCCAAGAACGCCTCCCAGGCCCAGACGCCGCAGGGCGGGAACGGCGGGCCGAGAGGAACCCAGGCGTCTGGGAGCGAGGACAAGGTCATCGACGCCGACTTCAAGACGAAGTAGGTGAGACATGGCTGCTGAAAAGCCGTTAAATCCTGAAGCAGAAAACCCGACCGCTCCTTCGGCCGAAGCTTCGGAACTCGAGGTCCTGCGTGCGAAGCTGGAGGAGTCTAAGGACCTTTCAAAACGTCTTCGAGCGGATCTGGTCAACTACCAGGATCGGGTGCGGCGAGAGAAGCAAAGCTGGACCCGGCAGGCGCTCGACGACTTTTTCCGGGATTTCATCCCGGCCATGGACATCTTCACCTGGGCCCGGTTCGAAGAGCCGACGCTGATGGAAAGCCTCCGCCTGATGGAGCGCGAGTTCATGCGAGTCCTGTCGAAGCAGGATGTCCTTCCGATTGACACCCAGGGCAAGACCTTCGACCCGGCCTTCCATGAAGCGGTCGGCTACGAGGAGCGGGAGCAAGGTCAGGAAGGCGCCATCATCGAGGAAGTCAGGCGGGGTTGGGCCATCCAGGGTCATGTGCTCAGGCCCTCGAACGTACGGATCGTCCGCCTCAAGCGCAATGTTGCAAAGGATTCGGGTGGGACCGGAGGGCCCGCGACCCCCTGAAAGGAGAAGCCATGCTCGACCACCTGGTGTTTCTCGAGTGCCCCGCGTGGCTCAAGGAGGAGATCCGCGCGAACTGGGCTGACAAAGAGCCGCGCTTCGATCGGCTGCTTTCGACGTTCCGTCCAGAGCTCTGCCATCTGCGCCTCGTCGTTCGGCGAATGAAGTCCTGCTGGGAGGCGAAGGCGGTGCTCTCCATCCCGACCGCGACGTTCGCCGCCCGGAGAGACGCGGAACACTGGTCCGAAGCGCTCGACGGGGTCGCAGACCGGCTGGCTTCGGAGATCCGGCGCCACAAGGCGCGCCTGCAGCACCACGACCCTCGCTTCCACCAAGGGCTCCATTCCGGCCGCTGGCAGACCGCCTCTTGAGGGGATCTCGACCGGAGGTGCGACAATGGTGACGGAAGAGAAGACGATACCTGCGCCCGCCATCGTGATGAAGTCGGACATCCAGAGGCTTCTCCCGCCGGAGCCGGGCCTCGTGCTCGACGGGCGCTTTCTCATCCACGAGCTCCTGAGTGAAGGGGGCACGTCGCGCATCTTCAAGGCGACGGATCTCGAGAAGGGAGATCTCGTGGCGCTCAAGGTTCCAAAAGAGCACTACGCCCAAGATGCTGAGTTCCTGGAAAGGTTCCGCACCGAGGAGGAGATCGGCCTCCGCATCCGTCATCCCTACCTGATTGCAATGAGACCGGTCTCCTATAAAAGCCGACCCTACCTGGTCATGGAGTACGTGAAGGGCGAAACGCTGGCCTGCCGACTAATGTCGGGCCCAAGGCCCTCCGTCTCCGAAGCGGCCCGAATCGCCGTCATGATCCTGGGTGCGCTGGAGGAGCTACACCGCCTGGGCATCGTCCATCGCGACGTCACTCCCCAGAACGTGATGCTCTCTGAGAATGGGACGGTGCGGCTGATGGATTACGGGATCGCGGTCTGCTCCAGCAGGAAGGCGGACAGCGTCCCTGCCGAGGAGTGGATCTGGGGAACACCTGCATATATGGCGCCCGAGCAAGTGCGGAACGAAGCTGGTGACCCGAAGACCGATCTGTATTCACTCGGCATTGTCCTCTACGAGATGGTGACCGGATCGGTGCCTTTTGTCGGCGAGGACCCAGTCGATGTCATGAACGCGCGGCTCGTAGAGGCGCCCGTCCGGCCGCGGACGCTCGCGCCCGATCTGGATCCCGAACTCGAAAAGATCGTGCTCCGGGCTCTCGAGAAAACTCCCAGGAACCGCTACCCCAGCGCTCGCGCCATGAAGGCGGCCTTGGAACGCGTCGCGAGCGCATCATTCGTCCGCTCCGCGGGACGCCGTGCCGAGGCGGGCTGGAAACGCTGGATCTGGGAAAACTGGGCCGAGATCGCCGCAACGATCCTGATAGCCGCGCTCGTCGCCCGAATCTGCTGTGAACTTCGACACCTGTCAACCTGACAGGAACCGCGACTCCGAGAGGTTTCCGTGTCCATGCTTTCGGAGCCCAAGAGTTTGGATACGGATCTGAACTGGGATGTGGCAAGCGATTTGCAATTGGCGGAAAAAGGACGACTGGAGGTAGAGCCATGAAGAAGTGGATCGGCACCCTTCTCGCCGTTCTTGTCCTTTCTACGGCGACGTATGGCGAAGTCTCGAAGGAGGATCTTCAGAAGCTGGCTGCCGCGGGCATCTCGGACCCGGTGATCCTGGCCTACGTTCGCTCTTGCGGACCCGCTCCCCGGCTCAGTGCCCAGGATCTCATCGATCTTAAGAATGCGGGGCTTTCGAACGTCGTTCTCGATCGGATTGCCGCGGAAGAACCGGGGCCCAAGACGAACACCCCCATAGTCGCCAAGCCGGAGCCTAGGGTGGTGTTCGAGCGCCGCGTGCAGGTGGTCACGGCGCCCCCACTCTGGGTCGTCGGTCCCTGCGTCTGGGTCTCACCGTGGCGGCCCTGGCGTCCTTGGCACCCCTGGGTCCGCGTGGGATTGTGCTGGTAATTGCAACTCTTGTGGAGGATGGAACATGAGCGCGCTCAAGCCGCTGTACGACCAGGTGGTCGTGGAGAGATCCGAGGCCGAACAGAAGACGGCCGGCGGGATCGTGCTGCCGGACACGGCCAAGGAGAAACCCAAGCAGGGGAAAGTAGTCGCCGTGGGAAAGGGGAAGGTCCTCGAGACCGGAGAGGTGAAACCGCTCGAAGTCCGTGAGGGGGACCGCATCCTCTTCGGATCCTACGCCGGGACGGAGGTCAAGCACGGCGGGAAGGAATACCTGATCGTGAAGGAAAGTGAAATTCTTGCGGTGCTCAACTAAAAGGAGGTGAACGGACATGGCTGCGAAGCGAATCGCCTTTGACCAGGAAGCGCGGGAGTCGATCCGGAAAGGCGTCCGGAAGCTGGCGAAGGCCGTCAAGGTCACGCTCGGCCCCCGCGGTCGCGCAGTGCTGCTTGAAAAGAAGTGGGGGGCGCCCACGGTTTCCGTCGACGGCGTCACGGTCGCCAAGGAGATCGAGCTCCAGGACGCCTACGAGAACATGGGCGCCCAGATGGTGAAGGAAGTCGCCTCGAAGACGAACGACGTGGCCGGCGACGGCACAACCACCGCGACCGTGCTCGCAGAGGCCATCTACGAGGAAGGCCTCAAGAACGTCACGGCCGGCGCCAACCCGATCGCGCTCAAGCGCGGCATCGACAAGGCCGTCGAGGCCGTCATCGCCGAGCTCAGGGCGATGTCGAAGCCCGTCCGGCTCGACGACACGTCTGAAGTCCGCCATGTCGGCACCATCGCCGCGGGTGGTGACGAGGACGTCGGCAAGATGCTGGCCGAGGCGATGCAGAAGGTCGGCAAGGACGGCGTCATCACCGTCGAGGAAGGGAAGGGGCTCGAGACCCATGTCGAGTGGGTCGAAGGCATGCAATTCGACAAGGGCTACATCTCGCCTTACTTCGTGACCGAATCCCACGATATGAAGGCAACCCTGAAGGACTGCTACATCTTAATCCACGAGAAGAAGATCACCGCGGTCAAGGACCTGGTACCGCTCTTGGAAACGCTCGCGAAGACCGGGAAGCCCCTCCTCATCATCAGCGAGGACGTGGAGGCCGATGCCCTCGCGACGCTCGTCGTCAATAAGCTCCGTGGGACGCTCAACGTGTGCGCCGTCAAGGCGCCGGGCTACGGGGACCGCCGCAAGGCCCTGATGGAGGACATCGCCGTCCTCACCGGCGGTAAGGCGATCTTCGAGGACCTGGGGATCCAGCTCGAGAAGGTCGACCTCTCACTCCTGGGCCGTGCCAAGAAGGTGGTGGTCGAGAAGGAAAACACGACCATCGTGGAGGGCGCCGGCGACTCGAAGGCCATCCAGGGGCGCATCGGCCAGATCAGGAAGGAGATCGAGACCACGACTTCCGACTACGACAAGGAGAAGCTGCAGGAGCGTCTCGCAAAGCTGGCCGGCGGCGTCGCCCAGATCAACGTCTGCGCCGCGACTGAGATCGAGATGAAGGAGAAGAAGCTCCGCATCGAGGACGCGATGCACGCGACCCGCGCAGCCGTCGAGGAGGGCATCCTGCCCGGCGGCGGTGTCTCGCTCGTCCGGGCGTCCAAGGCGCTGGATAAGGTGAAGACGGTCAACGACGACGAGAAGACCGGGGTCGAGATCATACGCCGGGCGCTCGAAGCCCCCATCAAACAAATCGCGGTGAACTCGGGCGTCGATGGCGGAATCGTGGTCGACAAGGTCCGGGAGGCCAAAGACCGGAACTGCGGATTCAACGCCGACACGCTGGAATACGGAGACATGTTCAAGTTCGGCATCCTGGATACGACGAAGGTCGAGCGGAGCGCTCTCCAGAATGCCGCGAGCGTAGCGTCGCTCCTGCTGACCACCGACGCCATCGTGAGCGAGATTCCTGAGAAGAAGGAGACTCCCAAGTC
>DATGFI010000273.1:0-2172 GCA_035309205.1 Planctomycetota bacterium
ATGCGCAGGAAGGCAAGGATCGATATGCCAACCTGGGCGTGAACGGGAGCTATCCGACCGCTCTGGCAGGACTGGTGGAATGCTACGGGGGGGCGATCCGGGGGAAGCGGGTGATCCTGCATTGCAATCCCCTCTGGCTAAGCTCGCCGAAGGTCGATCTGCGCGAGGAGGAGGAGCTCAATTTCAACCATCTGGCCCTTGTGCCGCAGTTCTCGCCCGGGATTCCGGGCTATCGTGAGGAGATGTCGCGCCGCATTGGAAAGGTGGTGGAGCGGAACGTGCCGTTCAGCAGCTGGACCACCCATCTCCAGATCGCCTACTACGGGGGCGCCAGCGTACCGGGCTGGACGCTGGACCATCCTTACGCGAATCCCCTCAATCCCTTGACGGGAGTGCTTCCGGCGCCCGCGGACAAAGCGGAGAGCCGGCCGGTGCCCTGGACCTCCACCGACATCCCCAAGCAGAACGACATGGCCTGGGTCGATCTGCCGGGCTCCATCCAATGGTCGTCCTTCCGGAGGCTGGTGGACGTGCTTCAGCGGAGGGAGAATACGGTCCTGGTGATCGTGGGTCCCTACAATGAGCACCTCCTCAAAGAATCGAGCCGCGTCCGGTACCTGGAGCTCAAGCGGGGTATCGAGGACTGGCTGAAGGAGCGGAAGATCCCTTACTGGGCTCCTCCGGCGCTTCCCAGCCAGTACTACGGCGACGCCAGCCACCCGCTTAGCGCGGGATACGCGCTCCTGGCGAAGGAGCTGGTCATGGGAGGATTCCTGGCCTCCGCGGAATCAAAGGCGGGAAGGTAACCGATGAAGACCCTGCGCGCGCTTGCCCTGATGGGTCTGTTAACGGCCGCCGGAGCGGAGGCGCAGGACGCCCCCCGCGCCGGAATCGCGGCGTGGGATACCGGTATCGCCTGCCCTTCACCGCTGGTCGCCGAGGCCCTCGGGCAAAAGGCGGGTTGGAAGAAGCTCGACGGTCCGGCAAAGCCGGGGGACTTCAAGGGCGATGCGGTCGTGACGAACGGCCGCCTGCTGGCCATCGTCCGGCAGAAAGGGTCCGGGGTCGAGCTCTATTCCCTCGCCTCCGGGAAGCCTGTCTATCGGTCGACCCTCCTTCCGGCCTCGGGCGGAACCGTCGACGGCATCAGCCTGCCGGAAGTCGGCCGCGGAGCAGCGGTGCTGGAAATCTTCTGGACGGGCGCATCGGCCCGCTTCCGGATACCCCGCGGCGAGATGTTCGTCGAGTCAGAGGCGCTCAGCGGCGACTCCGCCCTCCGCATTGAGTGCCCCGGCCGCTTCGTCCTCCTGCCGGACTTCTTCGCCGACGACATCCTCGTCGATGCGCGGAAGCTCGCGCTCGACAAGGTCGAGCTCCCCAGCGAAAATTTCGTGCTTCATTTCGCCGGCGCCCACGACGCCATCGTCATGGGCGTCTTCGAGAATCGCGACCAGGACCTGCGGGTGACCCTCGGCGGCACGGGGAATGACCGGATCATTACCGGCTCCGAGATCGCGTACGGGAAGAAGGGCCGGAAGATCTGGATTTCCGTGCTCGAGGGACCGGGCCTCTGGCACTCCATCGACGTCGGCCCGGCCGACCGGAAGAAGATCCTCCCGCTCCAGTGGACCATGCCGTTCGTCGCGCAGTGGCGCGTGGACTTCACCCGCAAGGACGATCTGACGGACAGCTGGGACCTGCTCCTTCCGGCGCCGGAGGGAGACGGCTTCGTCAAACCTTCCTGGCTCGCTCAGGACGGGAAGATCAGCGAAGCGACGCGAACCTCGACGGGTGAGGTCGACCGCGATGCATATAAGCCGGGCGGGCCCGCGTCGGACCGGCTGGGACCCGATCGAAATCGCTGGACGACCGTGCTGGGCCGCATCCAGTATCCCTGCTGGACGGACCGGGATCGCAAGGGCTACGTCCAGCCGCTGGACAACAAGAAGCTGCTTTTCGACGGCCCCGTGGTGATCTATCCCCTGAACCGCCTGATCGACACGCCCGTTGAGTGGTATACGCCGGTCGATGTCGTGCGAAATACTCTCGGCGTGGGCCCCTGCCAGTACATCCTGGACGTCGAGGGACAGAAGCAGGAGCACGTGGGTCGGGCGACGTGCCACGTGCGGACGCTGCTCAACGAGACCTACGGCGCAGGACAGCAGAGGGCGA
>DATGFI010000274.1:0-3636 GCA_035309205.1 Planctomycetota bacterium
CCCATGGACCGTCTTCGACTTCCCTTTTTTATCGTGGCCATGATCCTCATCCTCCTGGTGACGCTGGGGGAGGCGGGATCGGCGGCATTTCTCAGCCACAACGATTCGCAGCTCAAGAATCTGGGGAGTTCCGCGCCCGGCTGGGGCATCCCGACGATGGCGCTCCTGGACGGCCTTATCTGCTTCGCGGTGGGCCTGATGGGCCTCTCCATGATTCTGGCCAAGGGGCTCCATGCGAAGATCCAGGGGATCCTGACCCTCATCGTCTCCTTCCTCCTCCTCCTCGGCGCGATCGTGATGGGATTCGCCATCTTCATGCTCATCCTCCTCATGGTGGGGCTTCTCCTGGCCCCCATCTTCGGAACGGCGCTCTATCTCGCCGTTTACGGCCCCTTCGATACCGGCTCCGCGGCGGCCATGCTTTCGGTGCTCATGGTCCTCAAGATCGCGTTCGCGATCTGCCTCATCCTTGCTCACCAGCGCTTCCTCCAGAACAAGGGGCTGGTGCTCCTCATCCTGACCACGCTCCTCGCGCAGATCATCACGAGCTTCCTTCAAGGATTCCCGCCGGGAATCCTGGTCAGCATCACCGATGCGATCGCGGGCCTGGTCACCGTGATTCTTACCGCGATCTGGACGATCTTCTTCCTGATCGGGTCCATCATTTCCGTGGTGAAGGCGCTGCGGGTGGATAAGGACCTGTCCGGTCAGGCGGGATAAGGGCCCTTCGCTCCGGCGGAATGTTCCTGCGGGTCTATTTCACGACTTCGATCTTGGCGGGGCACCCGCTCTTGTGCCGGGCGCACGCACGGATATGCAGGGTTCCTCCGGTCTTCATGAGGATGAGGGTGGTCTCCTCCTTGTGATCGTCCTGACCCTCGTCCGCCAGCCGCGGCAGATGCGTCTTCTGATCGGACATGGACTTGTCGTGCGGCGCGTTGTCGGTGTACTCGATCGGGATCGAACATCCGTCCTGGCGGCTGATCCGCAACTTGACCCGCCGGATCTTCTCCGCCTTCCCAATCACTTCATCCCCATCGCCGGCATGATAGAGGTCTTTCCTGAGCGGATTCGGTTCTCCCGTGGGGAGCGGCAGGCCGGCGAGGAACTTCTCGAAGGAATTCGGCCGATGGGACTTGGCATCTCCCTCCGAATCGGAGGGCGCTTCCTGCTTCGGCTTTCTGAAGGCGGCACAGGCGCCTACGGCGAAGACGAGCGGGATGACAATCAGAACGACGATGACGATCTTCATGGGGTCCCCTTTCCAGGAAGCCGGGGGGACGGGGACTTCCCGGCCGAGGCCAGGGCCCCCGCCCCCACCGGACTTCGGAAGTCCTTAGAAGGGAAGCAACGTGAACTTGACCGACACCTGCTCGTTGTCCAGGACCCTTCCGTCCGAGCCGATCAACTGGACCCGGATCGTATCGACGTTCGAGACCATCCTGAGCGAAATCGCGGTCTTGAACTCTCCTTTTCCGGTGGCATCCGTCACCACGACGGGCGCGGTCGACCCTGAGACCTCTTTCCCCCCGACCAGGGCCATCGCACTCACTTTGGCTCTCCCTCCCTCGGAGGTCGAGTAGTGGCAGGAGATCGTGATGACTCCGATCCTGTGGAAGTAAGCGGGGGACGCGGGAGTGACCGTGAGCCCGGTGAGCGAATTGGGCTTCGCGAACATGAGAGCCGTGGCCGGCGCCAGGTGCCGGATCTCCTCCTTCGGGAGGATGGGAAGAGCCATACCGCGAGGCGCCGTGACGGTCACGGTCGAGCCCACCTCCACTCGGGCGTTGGCTCTCGGATTCTGATCGATCACGTGATCGGTCGCAGGTCCGGCCACGGTCTGCCAAGTGATCTGGCCCAGCAGTTTGAGGCGGTTCAGCTCGAAGATGGCGTCCTTGAGCGGCTTCCCGACGAGGTTCGTCACCTGGACGTTTTCCTTCTCAGGAACGATCGTCACCTCCGATCCTTTCTCGGCCTTCGTTTGAGCCGAGGGCTTCTGCTCGTTGATCGTGCCGGGCGTGGCGCCCTTAAACACGGGGTCAGCCAGCTTCGGCGTGAACCCGGCGTCGTAGAGGCGGAGCTTCGCCTGCTCGATGGTCATACCGGTCACGGGTGGAACGGCGACTTCATGCCCCTTGCCGTCATCCTTCGGCGCCTCCTCCTCCAAGACGACCGAAATCGTCCTATCCGAGGAGACCTTCTCGTGCGCGGCCGGATCCTGGCTCTTCACCTTGCCTTTAGGCGACTGCTTATCGGGAGTCCCGCCAGCCTTGGTTGACGCGTCCTTTTCGTCTTTCTTCTCTCCCGCCTTCTTCTCGCCGGCTTTCTTCTCTTCCGGATTGCCATCCTTCTTGTCGTCCTTAGCGTCCTTCTGCACTTCCTTGTCCGCTCCGGCGACCTCGAGTTTCAAATGGGCATCCTCGGCGGCCTTCTCGGCCTCCTCGTAGGTCATGCCGACGAGATCCGGCACCTCGATCCCCCCTGAATGGTGGAGGACGAAAAAGAGGACCACGCCTCCGATCAGCAGCACCGCCGCGCCGATCACGAGGAAGATCCACCAGTGGGAGCCGCCGCTCGGCGCCACAGGACCGGCCAGCTTCGGGACGGCCACTTCGATGGCGGGTCCTTCGGTCCAGTCGCCCTCTGGATCGGCGCTGTTGGCCACGTCCAGGCGGAACTGGTAGGTTCCATCCTTCACTTCGGGCTTGGCCGAGATCTTGATCTTGAATTGCTGGGCGGCACCCTTCTCGAAGGGGCGTTCCTTGTCGCCGTCGATGACAAGATCCGGACGGGACTGCTTGGGATCCGTCGCTCCCAGCGGAACATAGCGGACGAAGCCTTTCTTGAAGGCCTGGCTGCTGTTGGTGACCGTAACGGTCACCTCCCCCATCCGCTTGTCGTTGAGAGGCAGCTTGATGGTCCCAGGGTTGATGGCGAAACTGCGCGTCGTACTCGTGTCCACAAATCGCTCCTTTCTACTTTCCGAAGTCCAGTTCAAACGTCACATAAGCCGGCTTTTCGAGGGTGATGATGCGCTCGATCAGGGTCCGGTGAACGCGGGCTTTCCGCGGGACGCCGATCCGGATATGAAAGGGGAGACGCTCCCCGCCCGTTCCGGCGACGGACTCCTCGAGCGTGAATCCGGAGACGCCGGTGGCGATCTCGAGAAACCGTCCCAGGCCACGCCAGGTGCCGCGCCATTGGGACAGGTAGGCCGCACCGGCCACCAGTTCCCGGAGGCGCCCCAGTCCGCTGGAGATGGGATTCCTCCCGTTCTCGGACACCTCGTAATCGTCCGTCGGATCGTCGAAAAGACGCTCCAGATCCAGCCAGCGCGCGAGATATGCGACGAAGGGCGCCGGCGTCCGGTAAGGATCCAGGATCTCGTCGAATCGGCCAAGGACCTCGATCGCCGGCGCGTGGAACTCCTCCATCGCCTGAAGCAGCGCCTCCAGCGGGCCTCCCGAACGCACGGTCCGCCGGAAAATCTCCGGGAGCAGGAGTTCAGCTGCTCTGGGCATCGTCTTCACTCATCACCGTGATCCGGTGGTCCAGAGAACTGAAGAGCCAGGTGGCCGGAAGGGTCACGGTCTCGAACTGATGTCGAGAGCGGTTCTCAAAGGACGTCCCCCGGTC
>DATGFI010000275.1:0-5626 GCA_035309205.1 Planctomycetota bacterium
CACCGGGGGACACGTCCATCTCTGCCACGTCAGCGCCAAGGAGACGGTCCTGGTGCTTCGCCAGGCAAAGAAGCAGGGCGTCCGGGTTACCGCCGAAGCCGCCCCGCATCATCTGATGCTGACTCACGACCTCCTGACCGAATACGAGTCCAGGTACAAGATGAACCCCCCGCTCCGGTCGAAGGAAGACGTCGAGGCGGTGGTGGAGGCGGTGGCCGACGGAACGATCGACGTGATCGCCAGCGACCACGCTCCCCACACGGTGGAAGAGAAGGAGCAGGAATTGGCCGCCTGTCCCAACGGCGTCGTCGGCCTGGAGACGAGCCTGGGGGTGGTTCTCACCCTGCGGGGGATCCCGTTCGACCGTGCGGTCGACGCGATGACGGCCGCCCCCGCCCGGATCCTCGGTCTCAAGGGGAAAGGCTCACTCGAGGCCGGTTCGGATGCCGACCTGACCCTCATCGATCCCAAGGCGACCTGGACGGTGGATCCGGCCGCGTTCAAGTCGAAGGGCCGCTGCACGCCGTACGAGAAGATGAAGCTGACCGGCCGCGCTGCCCACGTGATCGTCGGCGGCCGGGTATGTTTCTGATCGACGGCTACAACCTGCTTCACTCCTTTGCGCGGGCCAAATCCGGCGAAGAAGCCCGGAAGCACCTGCTCTCCCTCATCCAGGCCTGGTGCGAGCGGGGAAAGTACCGAGCCCGCGTCGTCTTCGATCCCACCGGCGGGATGAAACGAAACGAGGTCCGCGGCGCTATAGAGATACGCAACGTGCCGCAGGGGCGGACGGCCGACGAGGAGATCCTCGCGGCGCTGGAGTCGACGGACGACCGTACGCAGTTCACGGTCGTGACGAACGACGCGGCCATTGTCAAGGCGGCGGGAAAGCGGGGTTTCCCGGTCGTTCCGTGCGAGGTATTCGCCAGGACGATCCTGGCGCGACCGGAGGACCCGGAGAAGGCCGACGCCGCGAGCCCCGGCGAAGTGGATTTTTGGATGAAGGAATTCGGGCTGGAGGACGACGCATGATCGCAACACTTCTGGCAGGTCTGGTCCTGGTGTCGGCGGGCGACATCCCGGTGAAGGATGGAGAAAAGATCGCCTTCCTGGGCGATTCCATCACTCAGGGCGGAATGGGGCCGACGGGATATGTGACCCTGGTCATCCAGGGCCTCAAAGCGAACGGGATCAACGCGACGGCGATCGGCGCGGGGATTTCGGGGCACAAATCCAACGATATGCTCGCGCGGCTCCAGCGCGATGTGATCGACAAGAAGCCGGATTGGATGACCCTCAGTTGCGGCGTGAACGACGTCTGGCACGGCGCCAAGGGCGTTCCGCTGGACCAGTACAAACAGAACATTTCGCAGATTGTCGAGAAGGCCCAAGCGGCGGGGATCAAGGTCATGATCCTGACGGCGACCATGATCACGGAAAACCCGAAGGAACCCAACAACGAGAAGCTGGCCGCCTACAACGACTTCCTTCGAGAGCTGGCCAAGGAGAAGAAGTGCCTGCTGGGAGAGCTGAACGGCGCGATGCAGAAGGAACTCGAGGAGCGGGAGAAGGCCGGCGCAACGCGCGGCAGACTGCTGACCTCCGACGGGGTCCACATGAATCCCTTCGGCAACGTGATGATGGCCTCGGGTGTGCTTCGGGGCTTTGGCCTCAGCGAAGCCCAGATGGCCAAGGCTACCGAGGTCTTCCTGGACATCCCCAACGGGGTGTCGGCGTCGGTGCCGGTCACCCTCCGGCAATACGCCGCCCTGGAATCGGCCGCCGTCAAGGAAGGGAAGTCCGTCCAGGAACTGATTAGGGCCGCGGTGGACAGGATCCTTTCCGAGAAGAAGTAGGCGTCGAGGTGTTGACGTTTCTGCGCTGCAGAAACGTCAACACTTGCTAGCGGACGATACCCAGCGGCCCTAGGTAATTTCGGGTGCCCTTCGGCACGGGCTCGTGGGGGCCCGTCAGGCCGAGGTTGGGATCCTCGATGTACGCGCGCGGGACGCGCCCCAGGTCGACAAGCCGGAGCCGCCGCGGAAGGTCCTTCAGCCAGGCCTCGAATCCTTCCCGGACGGGAGCGTGGATGATGATTTTCCCGTCCGGCTGCTGGTACTCATGCCCTTCGGGTCGGGCGTCGATCGGCACAATCACCCAGTCCCGGTGCAGCTCAAGGGCGTCGGTCACCTCGAGGATGCGGCTCATATCCTCGGCCGAAAGGAGCTGCATTCCCCCGTAAGAGTCGGACGGCATACTACACGCGCTCGAAGAGGGCGAGATTGACGAGAGTCGGGACCCGCTTTCTCTGACTTTTCGGGGCTTTTTGGCCCCTGGAAGTCGTCGTCGAAAGCTGGGTCCTGCTCTCGCTACCCCTTAGTGCCGCACCGAACCCCGGGCGTGATGGGAAAGCTCAAATCGTTCCGGGACTCGGGTAGGAGCGATTTCTAGCGCCGGGCTTCGGCGACGAGCGAGCGGAACAGGTTCTGCTGGCGGGGGTCATCCTGCATCCGCTCGGGATGCCATTGGACGCCGACCACGAAGCGATGGACCTGGCTCTCAATTCCTTCGATGATGCCGTCGTCGGCGACCGCCGTGATGGCCAGGCCCCGGCCCAGCCTGTTGATGGCCTGGTGGTGCCACGAGTTCACCCGGACATGATCCCTGCCCACGATGTCGCGGAGTTTGTTTCCCGCAAAGAGGCCGACCGGATGCGTCGCTCCGCCGGAGTGGACGTCGACGTCCGGCAGGTCATCGACATGTTGGTGCAGCGACCCCCCGAGGGCGACGTTGAGCTCCTGATGGCCGCAGCAGATGCAGAGTGCCGGCAGGTTCCTCTGGAGCACCTCGCGCAGGACCAGGAAGTCGCTCTTCTCCCGGTCCTCGTGCATGAGTTCCGACTTGCGGTGTTTCCGCTCCTTCCATCGGCACGGGTTGATGTCGGGGCCGCCGGTAAAGAGGGCTCCGTCCAGCCGGTCCAGGAAGCTGCGGGCATCGGCCGCGGTTTTGAAAGCCGGCATCAGGACGGGGACCCCGCCCGCCCTCTCCACCGAGCGCACATAGTTGCGGTCGAGCTTGTAGTACGAATCGCCGTCGTCGGTGATGATCTTGCAGTTGATGCCAATCAACGGACGTCTCATGAAGCCCCCTCGTTCTTTCGGGCGGCTTCGAGGATTTCTTGATCGCTGAGGAGTCGGTCGGACCTCTTGGCCCTTTCGAGGATCGCCGCGACGCGGGCCTCGGTCGCCGGCTGGCCGTGCTCGTGCAGCCAGTGGAGGACGTTTGACCGGCCGCTCATCGGGCCGATCCCGATGACCTGCCGCCGGCCGAAATCCGCGGCAGGCACGCCGGAATAGACGCGGTCCGCGAGCCACGCGTCGCCTTTCTTCATTGCTTTCACGATCGCCGCGGCATGCACTCCGGTGGCGGTTTCGAAGGCGTCCTGGCCGATGACCGGATAGCCGTGGGGGATGGGCACCTGCGCGTAGGCCGATACTTTGGTGCAGTACTCGTACAGCTTCGTCAAATCGTTGTCGATCCAGCCCATCAGCTTGAGGTTGACGAGGATCTGGTCCAGGGGCGCGTTGCCCACCCGTTCGCCGATGCCCAGCGCGGTGCCGTGGACCCGGTCCGCCCCGGCCTCGATCGCGGCGATAGCGTTCCAGACGCCCAGACCTCGGTCCATGTGACCGTGGTAGTCGATCTTGACGTGGTCCAGTCGCCTGTCGGCCAGCAGGGTCTTCGTCCAATCGACGAGCTGCCGGGCGCCGTGAGGCGTCGCATGGCCGCAGGTGTCGCACAGGCACAGACGCTTGGCGCCGGCGTCGATCGCGGTCAGGAAGAGGACCGCCAAGTCGTTCGGATTGGCGCGGGTGGTGTCCTCCGTGACGTACATCACCTCGATGCCGTTCTTGACCGCGAATTGGACGGCTTTTTGGGTATGGTCGGCGATCGATTCGAGGGTCCAGTCCTCGGCGTACAGCCGGATGGGAGAGGATCCGATGAACATGGCCGCGGCCACGGGCCGGCCGGTTTTCTGGGCGATCTCCGCGATGGGGACGAGATCCGCTTCCAGGGTCCGGGCGGCGCAGTTGGGCGCGATCCGGAGCTTCTCCCGCGCCATGCCCTGGGCGACCGCCAGGGTATCCTCCTTGACGATGCCGCCCGCGCCGGGAAGGCCGATGTCGGCCGTGTCGATGCCCATGGCGTCCATGAGCCGGAGAAGTTCAAGCTTCTGCTCGACGGTGGGCGTCCTGACGCTGGGGGACTGGAGTCCGTCGCGCAGGGTTTCATCGTCGAACTCGATGCGCCGCTCGGGGCGCCGGGGCGCGTCGCCGGTCTGGTTCCAATCGTAAATGAGGTCGTGGTTCACTTGTGGTTGCGGAGCGTGCCCGCAAACCGCTGGAGGGAGCCGTCCAGCTCCGCCTGCTGCTGCTTGGTGTCCGGGGACTTATCGGAGACCGCGTTGAAGAAGGCGGCCGCGCGTGTGGTGATCCCCAGGATCAGGTCGTGGAATTCGGCGGGAACGGACCTGTCCAGGAGTGCGGTGATCTCGAGAAAGCGGCGGCGGGCGGGCAGGACCGGCTCGCCGGGGGAATCCACCAGCTTGCGCGCGATCGCCCGGCATTCCTCGATGTTGGCGATCATCTTCCCAATATCTTCGAGCCGCGGAGTGCTGATTTCGCCGATCCAGTATTCGCAGGATTGCCTCAGCCGGGTGAGGCCTTCGAGGGTGTTCTCGCGCTGGTTGAGGACGAAGCAGCGCGCAGAGGAGGTCAGGATGCCCGACAGGTCCTCGGTGCTGGAATCGGCAACCAGGTCGAGATGGAGGATGTAGTACTCCGGGTGTTTGCGCGGATCGATGCGTTTGCGCATCTCGAGAATCTGCTCGTACCAGGTCTTGAAAAGGGCCTCCCGCTCGGCCTGGGGCTTGTCCTTCATTTCTTCGAGCTTTCCCTTCACCTGATCCGCGATCGCCAGGAGTCCGCGAATCTCGCCGGTCAGCTGATTTCGGACGGCGATGCTCTCCCGGTCGATGTCCGCCGCCCCGCCGACCTGGAGAACGACATCGACCTTGGTGCGGGGATGGTCGGGGACGCCCAGGCCCTGGAGCTCGGGGTCGTAGCTCAGGCGGACGGTGTACGTGCCGGGGAAGTTCCGCTGATCGAAGATCGGAAATTCCTGGGTGAACTTCCCGCCTTTGACGATGGCCGAGTCCTTGAAGAGCTCCCTGCCGACGATGATGGTCCCGTAGTAGAGGTGGGCGCTGAGATTGGCGCCATTGGGCAGATTCACGGTGCCTTCGCAGAGGAAGGAGGGACCGTCTTTCCCCTGGGCCGGCACCTCCTTGAGCTCCGCTTTGATGACCAGGGCGTCCTGGGGCGCCGCCAGGGCGAGGAATAGGGTCACGACCTGTAACATGGATGGTCCTTTCCTGACCCGCCCCCCGATGGTACTGGACCGCCGCCGCAAGTGCAATCCTTGTTCCGGTTTCGATGTAACGGGGCCGGGGAGAGCCGGTCAAACCAGCGTGAACGCGGGAATCCGGCGCTATTGCTTGGACCCTTTTCGGCAGGGTGCTATAGTCGCATCGTTCTCGCGGGAGATGTGACAATGGGAACCGACG
>DATGFI010000276.1:0-3253 GCA_035309205.1 Planctomycetota bacterium
AGGAATCCGAGCGTCACTCGTTTCAGCGTCGACAGACGCTCCAGGTCTTTCCAGGTGTCTGCGGGGAGCCGTACGGCCTCAGGGCCGTTGCTTCGGGGAACGAGGGTGCCGTCGTAATCGCAAAGGACGCAAACTTTCGCCCCGCGCAACCGGCGGGCGAACGTCGTCCAGGTGTCGAACAGGTCGCTGGGTTCCAATCGGTCCTCCATAGGACTATGAGCCGTAGAAGGCTAAAAACGCACCCGGCTGACCGGTCCAAGTCGAAGGAGGAAGGGTCCCGTGCCAGGCTGCAATGCCAGCAATGCGCGGCTAAGCCAAGAGCGGAACAGGCTCCCCCCGGGGCAGACGGGATTTTTGGGGGCTCGAGGGAAGAATGATTCGAAGGTAGGCGGGCATCCTCAAGGGACCGTCGGTTGGGAGGATCGCCCGTCCGGGCGTGTCGGGGCCTCCGTTCCACGGCTCGCGGGCGCCGCGGTCGAACGCGACCGAAGAACGCGCGGCGTCGGCCTTCCGGACCACCAGAGGCCGCGTCGCCTCGATCGGCGGCGGGGGCGTCCTGCGCTCCATCTTCGGCATCGCCCCCACCCAGGGGCCGCACTTCGCGGGAATCGGCGTGAAGGAGAGCGTCAGCATCATCCGGAACGCCTGCCCGGGAGAGGACAACAGCGCCAGAGCGAGAACACCCGCCAGGAGGGAGCGTCGCGGCCGCCCGCCGGAAAACGCGCGCATGGGACTAGTCTAGCCGCGGAGCCCGAAAGTGCAAGCCGCGAAGCCTCGTCCGGGAAAAGAAAAAGGGCCCCTTGGAGGGGGCCCTTTCGTGATCGTCCTAGAAACGGACGGTTAATACGCGAGGTGGGCGAAGGCCTTGTTGGCCTCGGCCATCTTGTGGACGTCGTCGCGCTTCTTCATGGCTTCGCCCTCGCCGCGATAGGCGTTATAGAACTCGTCGGCGAGCTTCTGGGCCATGGGGCGCCCCTTCTTGGCGCGGGCGGCGGCGAGGAGCCAGCGGTAGGCGAGGGAGACGCGGCGCTTCTGGGGCACGGGCACGGGGACCTGGTAGGTCGCGCCGCCGACCCGGCGGGAGCGCACCTCGATGATGGGCATGACGTTGTTCACCGCCTGGGTGAAGATGTCCTGCAGGTCCTTATCGGCTATCTTCTTGTGCACTTCCTCCAGCGCGTTGTAGAAGATGCGCTGCGCCGTCGACTTCTTTCCGCCCTCCATGAGGCAATTGATGAACTTGCCCATCATCTTGTTCTTGTACTTCGGATCCGGCTTGAGCAGGTCCTCGAAGGAGCGGAATTTCGCGGGCATTCGTGTTCCTCTTCTACCTTACTTATTTCTTCGGGCGCTTCACGCCGTACTTGGAGCGGCTGGTCTTGCGGTCCTCCACGCCGGCGCAGTCGAGCGTGCCACGGACGATGTGGTAGCGTACGCCGGGCAGGTCGCGCACGCGGCCGCCGCGGACGAGCACGATCGAGTGCTCCTGCAGGTTGTGCCCCTCGCCGGGGATGTAGGCCGTGGTCTCGCGGCCGCTCGAAAGGCGCACGCGGGCGATCTTCCGGAGGGCGGAGTTGGGCTTCTTGGGCGTCATCGTCTTCACGATGAGGCAGACCCCCCGCTTTTGGGGGTTGGACTCCAGCACGGGGGACTTGCTCTTGTACTTCGGCTTCGTCCTTCCGAACCGGATCAGCTGATTGATCGTCGGCATAGCCCGCCTATTCTAGAAATCCGTCCTTCGATGTCAAGTCCGCTTACGCCGGAACCAGGGCTTCCTTGGCCGGCGGCTCCGTCACCTCCGGCTCGTCCCGGTGCAGCTTCATGCCCAGGTATTTCTTGAAACCCGTGCCCGCCGGCACCATGTGCCCGACGATCACGTTCTCCTTAAGGCCGATCAGCTCGTCCCGGCGGCCCGACAGCGCCGCATCGGTGAGCACCTTGGTCGTCTCCTGGAACGAGGCGGCCGCGATGAAGCTCTCCGACTGGATCGCCGCCTTGGTCACGCCCAGGAGGAGGGGCTTGAAGGTCGCGGGCTTCTTCCCGCCCTTCTTCGCCTTGGCGTTCTCCTCCTTCATCCGGAACTTGTCCACGACCGCGTTGGGCAGGAAGGGGGTGTCGCCGGGATTCTGGATGCGCACCTTGCGCATCATCGCCGCCACGATCAGCTCGACGTGCTTGTCATTGATCGTCACGTTCTGGGCGCGGTAGACGGACTGCACCTCGCGGAGGACATACTGCTGGACCTCCTCCTCGCCGCGGATGCGGAGGATGTCGTGGGGGACCAGGGGTCCTTCGATCAGGGGCTCGCCGGCGCGCACGCGGTCGCCCGTGTGGACCCGGATGTGCCGGCCCAGCGGGACGACGTGCGGCTTCTCGATGCCCGTTTCCTCGTTCTTCACGATGATCGTGCGCCGGCCGCGCTTCTTCTCGCCCAGTTCGACGTAGCCGTCGATCTCGCTGATGACGGCGGGCTCCTTGGGCTTGCGGGCCTCGAAGAGCTCCGTCACGCGGGGCAGACCGCCCGTGATGTCCTGCGTGCCGCCCATCTCGCGCGGATTCTTCGCCAGGATCGTTCCGGCGCGGATCTTGTCGCCTTCGGAAACCTCGATGTGCGCCTTCTCGGGCAGCGGGTGCACCTCGAGCACGCCGCCCTTGTCGTCGGTCAGGACGAGCTGGGGATGCAGTTCGCCCTTGTGCTCCATGATGACGCGGCGGAGGACGCCGGAGCGCGGGTCGCGCTCTTCCTGCATCGTCTCGCCCTTCTTGATGTCCTCGTAGCGGATCGCTCCGTCCTTGCCCGCGATGATCGGCACGTTGTGCGGATCCCACTGTGCCAGGAGGTCGCGGGGCTTCACTTTCGAGCCTTCCTTGACCTTCATGTACGAGCCCGACGGCACGATGTACTTCTCGATCTCGCGGTCCTTCTCGTCGACGATCACCATCTCGCCGTTTCGGTTCACGACGATGATCTGGTCGTCCTTCGTGGGAACCCACTTGATGTTGACCAGCTTCACCACGCCCTTGGTCTTGGAGAAGATCTTCGACTCTTCGGCCGTCTTCACGGCCACGCCGCCGATGTGGAACGTCCGCATCGTCAGCTGGGTGCCCGGCTCGCCGATCGACTGGGCCGCAATGATGCCGACGGCGCTGCCCTCTTCGACCAGGCGACCCTGCGACAGGTCCATCCCGTAGCAGTTCGCGCAGATCCCCGAGGACGCTTCGCAGGTGAGGCCGGAGCGGACCCGGATCTTCG
>DATGFI010000277.1:0-4077 GCA_035309205.1 Planctomycetota bacterium
CGGATTCAAACACTGCCAGGCGGCTCCGCCCGAGCCCGCCCTGCAAGCGAGATAAGGGGATCCTAGAGGAGGGCGGAAATTCCACCAGATGCCTGGAGATTTCCTCCTCCCCGCGGGTTGATGAGGGCGCTTCGCCGGGCGTGGGTCAGGCACACCCCTTGCTCTTCTTTCGGCGGGGGAAACCATTCCGTCGTTTAGGCGCCGGAAACTTTTGAGGGACATTGGTTTCGGGATAGGCCATGAGAATCCTCTCTTCTTTGATGGCGGCGACGGTCCTGCTCGGGGCCGGTTGCTCCTCCAGGGACGTATCCCCGTTGCCGGTCTGGATCGAGGATTCCCGAGCAAGCGAAGGCCCTCCCCGTCGGCCGGTCGAATCGTTGCCCTCGGGTCCTTTGACCCTCGACCAGGTGCTCTCCCTGGCGCTAGCACGGAACTCTGATCTCCGGGCGGCCGGCGAGCGCATCGGAGTTGCAGAAGCTCATGTGGCCGAAGCGGCGTCGACATTCTACCCGCAAGTGGGGGCTCGCCTTTCCTACGGACGAACCGACAACCCTGCCCAGGCGTTCGGGATGATCGTCGCCCAGCGCCGCTTTTCTCCCTTGAGCGACGTGAACGATCCGGGAGCCACTCAGAACTGGCGTCCCGAACTGATCGCAAGTTACTCCATCTTTCGAGGTTTCCAGGATGCCAACGGGGTCGATGCGGCCAAGAAGAGCACCGAGATTGCCGCCTTCGAGCGATCGGCGATCAGGAACGCTTTGGGGCATGCCGTCACCGAGACCTACTTCGTTCACCTCGCGGCCAGGCAGCTGGTCGAAGTCGCCCTTGCCTCGGTAAAGGCCATCGAGAGCGAGCTTGTTGAAGCCCGAAAACGCTTCGATGCGGGCGCGCTCCTCAAGTCCGATGTCCTCTCCCTCGAAGTCAGGCTGGCCGTGGCCAGGGATGGCGAGGTTCGCGCCAGGAACGGGGTCGAGCACGCCCGGACAAGCCTCCGGGTCCTTTTGGCGCTGGGGCCCGAGGAAACGGTCGAGCTCTCCTCTGAATTCCCGCCCCAAGATCCGTCACTTCCGGTCGATCGGGGTGACGCCATGAAGCAGGCGCTCGAGGAACGCCCCGAGCTCCAGGCCGCGGCGCGCCTGGTCGACCTGCGAAAGAGTGAGCTTCTGATGGAGAAGGGAGCATGGCTCCCAAGCGTCGATGCCTTCGCCAGCTTCGGACAGGATGCCCCCAATCTCGATTTCTCTGCACATCAGGATAATTGGACCTTTGGATTCTCCGTGGATCTCCCGCTCTTCAGCGGGTTCCGGACGCAAGCCAAGGTGGCCGCTGCGGAGCGGCGGCTTCGAGAAGTGCGCGCCCTTGAGGACAAAGTCCGGCTCGGAATCGAACAGGAAGTCCGGATCGCGCTCCTCCATCGGGAGGAAGCCCGCGAGCGGGGCAAAGTGACGGAGAAGGCCATTGCCGCGGCGGAAGAAGCCCTTCGCCTCGTCCGTGAGCAGTATCAGGCGGGAGCTGCGACCGTGACGCGATATCTGGAAGCCGAAGCGGCGCTCGCCGATGCGCGATCGCGCTCCATTGCTACTGGGACGGATGTCCGCCGTGCGGAAGGAGAACTCCGGAAGGCGACCGGCGGCTGGAAGTGAGTCGGGACGGGAGAAGATGATTATGGAAGACGGACGCGTGATCTCTCCGGCGAAGCCGACTCCGGCCGATCAGGCTCCCAAACCCTGGGGACGTCTGAAGGACGCGATCTCAAGAACCACAGGCCGTACTGTTCGGAAGATTGTCCTGTCGCTCATGGGAGTCGCGGGACTCCTCATCCTTCTCCTCCACCTTCAGGGAACCTTTGGAGGTGGAAAGGTCGCCCCCGGAACCATTCCCTCAGCCAAGCGCGAAGCCATCGGTCCGACCCGGGCCGTCCTGGTGCTCCGGCGGGAGATCGAGGATGTTCTCGAATGGCCGGGAACGATCCGGTCACGATTGGAGACCCAAGTGGCTTCGAAACTCCTGGCCAGGATCAAGGAGATCAGGGTTGAGGTCGGGACGTTGGTCAAGACCGGAGACGTGATTGCCGTTCTGGATGACCGCGACCTGACCTCGAGGGCCGAACAGGCGAAGGCCGCCCTGGGGGCGGCAGTTGCCCAGGCCATCCAGAGCGAGGCGGAACACCATCGGGTGAAGGTCCTGTTCGAGAAGCAGGCGGCGACCGAGCGCGATCTCGAAGCGGCCCTCGCGCGCGCGACCTCCGCCCGGGCCCAGGTTGACCAGGCACGTCACGCGGTCACTGAGGCGGAGGTGGCCCTTTCCGAAAGCGTCCTCCGTGCGCCGTTCGAGGGGGTGATCACCGAGAAGAGGTCAGAGCCGGGGGACACCGCGGTGCCCGGGAAGCCGCTCGTCACCCTGCAGGATCCACAGCACCTCAGGCTCGAGGCTCACGTCCCCGAAAGCTGCGCTCGGAAAGCCACGCTCGGCATGGAGGTACGAGTCCGGATCGACTCGCTCAATCGAGAAACGACCGCCCGCATCGAAGAGATTGCCCCGGTCGCCGATCCGGAAAGCCGGACCTTCCTTCTCAAGGCAAGCCTCGCCCCCGACCAGGGGCTCCGGCCGGGGATGTTCGGACGCTTCATCCAGCCCTGCGGCAAGAAGCCGGCGCTTCTGGTTCCAGCCGTCGCCATCACCCGCTCCGGACAGCTGGAGATGGTCCAGGTCGTCGAGAATGGAGAGGCCCAGACGCGGCATGTCCGCACGGGGAAGAGCTACGGAGATCTGATCGAGGTCCTTTCCGGACTTCGGGAAGGCGAGCAGGTCCTCCCCGAAGGGAAATGACATGGCCCATTCATCGAATGGAGAAGCGGCGGGTCCCCGCCGGACCTTGACGGCCCGGATCGTCGAGGTTTTCCTCACGTCCAAGCTTTCGGTCCTCTTTCTGGCCGCTTCCTTGGCCGCCGGGGTCGTGGCGCTCGCCATCACTCCGCGGGAGGAAGAGCCCCAAATCGTCGTTCCCTTTGCCGATGTGCTGGTCCGGTTCCCCGGGGCCTCGGCAGAGGAGGTGGAGAAGCTCGTCTCGACTCCCTTGGAGGCGAAGCTGTGGGAGATCGACGGCGTGGAGTACGTCTATTCGGTCTCCCGCCCGGGCGAGTCGGTGGTCACGGTCCGCTTTTACGTGGGCCAGGACCGCGAGCGGAGCCTGGTCAAGATCTGGAATAAGCTGATGTCCAATCAGGAGATCCTGCCTCCAGGCGCAAGCTCCTGGACCGTGAAACCGATCGAGATCGACGATGTCCCGATCGTGCTCCTGACGCTTTCCTCCGACCGATACGACGGCCCCGAACTGCGCCGGCTGGCGGACGAGATGCTCGACAAGTTGGGACGAGTCCCGAACGCCGGGAAGAGCTGGGTGGTGGGGGGGGAGCGTCGGCGGGTGACCGTCTATCTGGACCCCACCCGGCTTGCCGCGAGCGGCATCGCCCCGCTCGACATCGCCCGGGTGCTGGGGGCGGCAAATGTCAATCTCAGCGTCGGCCGGATCGAACGTGAGGGACGGGAGGTCGAGGTCGAGGCGGGGCCACAATTCTCCTCGGCGGAGGAGGCGGGCGCAACGGTCGTCGGCGCCCAAGGCGGGCGACCCGTCCATCTGCGCGAAGTGGCCCGGATCGTGGATGGACCCGCAGAAGCGACGACCTACACTCGGATCGGATTCGGGCCCCAGGCAGCGGAGATCCGGCGCGTGGGACAGGACGGAATCTCGGGGGCTCCGGGGCGGGAGAGATCGGCCGTCACAATCGCGGTGGCCAAGCGAAAGGGGACGAACGCCGTCCTCGTGGCCGAGGAGGTTGTCCGTACGGCGGAGGATCTCC
Organism: Planctomycetota bacterium; assembly: GCA_035309205.1. Classification (GTDB taxonomy): domain Bacteria; phylum Planctomycetota; class MHYJ01; order MHYJ01; family JACPRB01; genus JACQFK01. The sequence continues at coordinate 3,861 of DATGFI010000277.1, forward strand.
GGGGGAAGATCATTCCGAAAGACGTGCTGGTCTCCATCAGCCGGGACTATGGAGAAACGGCCAATCACAAGGTGAACGAGCTGGTCAAGCACCTCCTCATTGCCATCGCGACGATCATCGTCCTCTTGGCGATCGCGCTCGGGCCTCGCGAAGCCTTCATCGTCGCCATCGCGGTTCCGATGACGCTTTCGGTGACCCTCCTCCTCGATCTCGTCTT
>DATGFI010000278.1:0-6065 GCA_035309205.1 Planctomycetota bacterium
AAGGGGGGCCCGTCCGGATGTCCGCTCACTCCCGCTCCGCCGCCGCAGGTCGGGGTCCCCTCGCCATCGCCTCCTACCGTCCTCGCCCGGGGCTCCCACGGAAAGGAAGCTCCGGCCCGGGCCAGTTCTCCTGGAGGCCGGCCAGAGGTTCCATCTTGCTTTGATCTCCAGACTGCGTATAATAGGACCATCGTGTTCCATCCCGTACTGACGCTCCTGATCGCCGGGTCCATCCATGCCGGGGCCGACTTCCGGGCGCCCTCCGACGTCGCCCAAATCGTCCTGGAGATCACCGAGGCCCTCCCGGTCAGCGGAACCCCGCTGCTCAGGGGCGAGGCCGGACCGACGGTGGTCGACGTGCCCTACTACTACTGCGACTTCACCCCCGTTGCCGTCCGTGAGACCGCCCCGGTCATCACCTACGATTGGCGCTCGCCGGTCTTCTTCGACGTTCCGTAGTCCCTTCCCCGCGCCCCCGGCGCTCTCGCTTTCATTTTTATCCTTTTACGCGGGGAATCCGTCATGGACATGGAAGTCCTGGTTGAATGGGTCGGCAAGATTCTGGGCAAGATGTTCGGGACCCAGAACGAGCGCGCCGTCCGCCGCTACTGGACGCTCGTGCGCGAGCAGATCAATCCGCTGGAATCCAAGATGATGGCGCTCCCGGACAGCGCCTTCCCGAAGCTGTCCGACGACTTCCGCGCCCGCATCGGAACCGGCGCCTCGCTGGATTCCATCCTTCCGGAGGCCTTTGCCGCCTGCCGCGAGGCCTCCCGGCGCGCCGCCAAGATGCGTCACTTCGACGTGCAGCTGATCGGCGGCGCCGTTCTCCACGAGGGCAAGATCTCGGAGATGGCGACCGGAGAAGGCAAGACCCTCGTCGCCACTCTCCCCGCCTATCTCAACTCGCTGACCGGGAAAGGCGTCCATATCGTCACCGTCAACGACTACCTCGCCCGCCGCGACACCCAGTGGATGGGCCCCATTTACGATCTTCTGGGTGTTTCCGTCGGCACCATCCAGCACGACGAGTCCTTCCGATTCGACCGCGCCTACAGCCCCGAAGCCAGCGACCGCATGCACCACCTCCGACCCGTCTCGCGGCAGGATGCCTACCGCTGCGACATCACCTACGGTACGAACAATGAGTTCGGCTTCGACTACCTCCGCGACAACATGAAGTTCCGCCGCGAGGATCAGGTCCAGCACGGCCGCCACGCCTACGCGATCGTCGACGAGGTCGACTCGATCCTGATCGACGAGGCCCGCACGCCCCTCATCATCAGCGGCCCGACCGAGGAGTCGACGACGAAGTACTACGACGCCGACCGCACCGCCCGGAAGCTGACGAAGGGCGAGGAGATCGTGCTGGAGGACCGTTCGAAGAAGCACACGGGCGACTTCATCGTGAAGGAGAAGGAGCACGTCGTCTTCCTGACCGACGCCGGCATCGAGAAGGCGGAGAAGCTCGTCGGCGTGGGGAGCTTCTACACGGGCGAGAACATGGAGTGGCCCCATTTCATCGAAACTGCGCTCAAGGCGCATCATCTCTACAAGAAGGACCAGGAGTACGTCGTCAAGGACGGCGAGGTGATCATCGTCGACGAGTTCACGGGACGCATGATGCCGGGCCGGCGCTGGAGCGACGGCCTCCACCAGGCGGTCGAGGCCAAGGAAGGCCTCAAGATCCAGGAGGAGTCGCAGACCTACGCGACCATCACCCTCCAGCACTACTTCAAGCTCTACGAGAAGCTGGCGGGCATGACGGGCACCGCCCTCACCGAAGCGATGGAATTCGAGAAGATCTATACGCTGGAGGTGACCCAGATCCCGACGAACCGGCCGCTGCGGCGCCAGAACCTGGCCGACGTGGTTTACGGCACCGAGGGCGAGAAATACGACGCGATTGAAGAGGAGATCGTCCGGCTCCACGCCACCGGGCGGCCGATTCTCGTCGGCACGACGTCGATCGAGAAGTCGGAACTCCTCCATGAACGGCTCAAGATGCGCGGGATCATCCACGAGGTGCTCAACGCCAAGCATCACGAGCGCGAGTCGAACATCATCGCCCGCGCCGGCCAGAAGGATGCCGTCACGATCGCGACCAACATGGCCGGCCGCGGCACGGACATCCTCCTGGGCGACGCCGTCGCCGACCTGGGCGGACTTCACATCCTGGGCACCGAGCGTCACGAGGCCCGGCGCGTCGACAACCAGCTCCGCGGCCGCGCGGGCCGGCAGGGCGACCCGGGTTCGTCGCAGTTCTTCCTTTCGCTCGAGGACGACCTTTTCCGGAAGTTCGCCCCTCCGTGGATGAAGGGCGTCCTGCAGAAGATGGGCCTCAAGGAAGGCGAGCGGATCGAGTCGGGTCTGGTGTCCCGGTCGATCGGCAAGGCGCAGAAGAACGTCGAGAACCACAACTTCGACATCCGCAAGAATCTGGTCGAGTACGACCAGGTCCGCGCCGAGCAGCGGCGGATCATCTATTCGCTCCGGCAGCGGGTCCTCGATGGCGAGGACATGAAGAAGAACGTGATGGAGATGGTCGATCGCCGCATCTCCGACGCCGTGGCGAAGTTCCTGCCCAAGGGGGAGGAGGCCAACCGGGCGGGCCTGGGGGACTGGTTCAAGTCGCGCTTCGGCATCGAGGCGAAGCTCGAAGGCACGGAGAGGATGGAGCCCGAGGAGCTCGTCGACCACCTGGTCGAGCAGGCGGAGAAGGCCTACGGGGAACGCGAACGCGTGCTGGGCCTGTCGGAGGCCCGGGCGGCGGTGGCGGCGCTGGCGCGGCGCTACATGCCCGAGCACGGCGAGCTCGTGAAGAACTTCGCCGAGTTCGCCCGGCAGGTGAAGGACCGAATGGGCGTGACGGTGCCCGAATCGCTCGTCCGCCTCCCGCAGGCAGAGATGATCGACGGGGTGACGGAACTCGTCGGCCACGAGAAGCGCGAAGACCTGGGACGCCGCGGGTCCGAGTCGATGCGCGCCCTGGAGCGCTTCGTGCTGCTCAACAAGATCGACGAAAAGTGGAAGGACATGCTCTACAACATGGACCAGCTGCGCGACATGGTCGGCATGCGCAGCTTTGCCCAGCAGGACCCGAAGCTGGAATTCAAGCGGGACGCGACCGAGCTCTTCCAGACGATGATGGAAGCCATCGATGAGGACGTGACGACGCTGGTGTTCCGAATGAGCGAGGTGCCTGAGGACGAAGCCCGGCTGGCCCGCCGCTGGCAGGCGGCCGAGTACCGCAAGGACGAGGTCGGCCAGTTCGCGATGGCCGGAGGGGACGGCGCTGGCAACGGCAATGGCAGCGGCTCCAATGGCGAGGACGAGGAAAAGCCCCAACCCGTCCGGGTCGAGAAGAAGCCCGGGAGAAACGAGCCCTGCTGGTGCAGTTCGGGAAAGAAGTACAAGAAGTGCCATTGGCCCAACTAGGGCGCATCCTCCCTCAAGCTCGAGGCCGGAAGGAGCCCGGAGCCGGCGGGAGAACCCCCCGCTTCGGGAGCCCCCTCTGACGGCTGGTGGCGGGATGCGTGATGCTTCAATGGGACTGCTGCTTGACCTTGGGTACCTGACGGCTGGGATCCTCGCGTCCCCTGTCCTGGCCTTCAAGGTCGCTACGGACCGGCGATACCGACACCGCCTGGGCGAACGGTTCGGGGGGGTCGTCTCCTCCAGCGGCGGACCGACGCTGTGGATCCATGCCGCGTCCGTCGGAGAGGTCAATCTCGCCAAACCCCTCGTCGCAAGGCTGAAGAAGACCCGACCGGACCTCAGGATCCATCTCTCGGTCAATACGATGGCCGGACGGGAGAACGCGACCCGCACGTTTCCCGACGCAAGCGTCAGCTATTTCCCCCTCGATCTGGGCGGCTCGGTGAAAAGGGCGCTTCGAAGGATCAAGCCGGTGGGCGTGGTCCTGATCGAGCTGGAGGTCTGGCCGAATTTCGTGCGGCGCTGCGCCTCGGAGGGGGTCCCGGTCGCCGTCGTGAACGGCCGGATGAGCGAGCGGTCCTTCGGGCGCTACCGAGCCTGGGGCCGATACTTCCGTCCCATTTTCGGGAAGCTCGCCGCCGTGGGGGTCCAGAACGATACCTACGCGGGACGGCTCCGGGAGCTGGGGACGGAGCCCGTCGTCACCGGGAATCTCAAATACGATTCGACCATCGGTTTCGATCCGCAGGCCGAGGAGAGGGCCTGGAGGGCTCTCCTGGGCCTGGGGGAGGCTCCGGTCCTCGTCGGCGGATCCACCCATGACCCCGAGGAGCGCATCCTCTGCGATACCTACAAAAAGCTGAGGAAGGCCGTCCCGGGGGTGCGCATGGTGCTGGCGCCCAGGCACCTCGAACGGGTTCAGGAGGTCCAGAAAGCGGTTGAAGCTGCCGATCTGAAGTGCTATAAGAGGACCGAATTATCCCCCGGCGGAAGCGCGGACGGGGTCATCTTGCTCGACTCGGTCGGGGAGCTGTCCCGGGTCTATGCCGCCGCCACCGCGGTCTTCATCGGAGGCACGTTCTGCGCCCGCGGGGGCCAGAACATGCTGGAGCCTGCGGCGCTCGGGAAGCCCGTCGTCAGCGGCCCGAGCCTCTCGAATTTCGAGGAGATTGCGCGTACTCTTGTCGAAGCGGGGGGAATGAGAGTGATCGACAACCCGGTCGACCTGGCGGGCTCGCTGGCGGAACTGCTGAAGGATCCGGAGCGGGCGCGTCAGATCGGTGGCCGATCCCTGGAGGCCGTCAAGGCCGGCCGGGGGGCCGTCGACCGGACGATGGAGTTGATCGAAAACAGCGTGCTGAAAGGAACTTAGTCGATGAGCAGAGAAGGCAAGTGGTTCTTCACGTCCGAGGCGGTGACGATGGGTCACCCCGACAAGATGTCCGACCAGGTTTCCGACGCCATTCTTGACGCGATCATCAAGGATGATCCGATGGCCCGCGTGGCCTGCGAGACGCTGGTGAAGACCGGCATGGTCCTCGTGGCAGGCGAGATCACGACCAACACCTATATCGAGGTGCCCGAGGTGGTGCGCCAGACCATCAAGGAGATCGGCTACGACTCCAGCGAAATCGGCTTCGACTACCACACTTGCGCCGTCCTGACGGCGATCTCCCAGCAGTCGGCGGACATCGACGGAGCCGTCACCGAGGACAGCGGCAAGGGCAAGGAGCTGGGCGCCGGCGACCAGGGCATCATGTTCGGCTACGCGTCGAACGAAACCGAGCTCTACATGCCTCTGCCCATCGACCTGGCACGGAAGATCGTCTGGCGCGCGGCGGACGTGCGCCTCAACGGCGACGTCAGCTGGCTTCGGCCCGACGGCAAGGCCCAGGTCACCATCGAATACGACGGCAACAAGCCCGTCCGCATCCACACCGTGGTCGCCTCGATGCAGCATTCTCCCTCGGTCGGCCACAAGCAGATCGAGAAAGACCTGATCGAGAAGGTCATCAAGCCCGTGCTGCCGCCCGGTCTGATCGACAAGAACATCATCTATCACATCAACCCCTCCGGCCGCTTCGTGATCGGCGGACCCCAGGGCGACTGCGGCGTGACGGGCCGGAAGATCATCTGCGACACCTACGGCGGCATGGGCCACCACGGCGGCGGCGCCTTCAGCGGCAAGGACCCGACCAAAGTCGACCGCAGCGCCTGCTACGCCGCCCGCCATGCGGCGAAAAACGTCGTTGCGGCGGGCCTGGCCGACCGCTGCGAGATCCAGCTCTCGTACGCCATCGGCGTCGCCAAGCCCCTGTCGGTCTTCGTCGAAACCTTCGGCACCGGCAAGCTCGCGCCGGAGAGGCTGACCAAAATCGTCGAGGAATCGTTCGATTTTTCTCCCGCAGGCCTGATCGAGTACTACAACCTGCGGCGCCCGATCTACAAGAACACGGCCCGCTACGGTCACGTCGGCGTCGACCGCCCCGAATGCACCTGGGAGAAGACCGAGAAGGTGGAGCAGCTCCGGAAGGCGGCGGGATTCAAAGTCGAGGCGAAGAAGACCGCGAAGGTGGCCACCAAGAAGTAGGGCGCGACACCGAGGTGAGGGTTCGGAATCTAGACGA